>JBKJPM010000159.1:0-7489 GCA_046595175.1 Gemmatimonadaceae bacterium | reverse complement strand
TCAGTCGTTCATCGAGCCGCTTGTGATTCTGGTGGCTGCACCGCTTTCGTTTGTGGGTGCGATGCTGCTGCTCTGGATAACCGGGACTCCGCTCAATGTGTCGAGCTTCATGGGCCTGATTCTCCTGATCGGGCTCATCGTAAAAAATGGCATCATTTTGCTGGACTTTACGAGGCACGTAATGCTGGAGAAGAACGCCACGATCGAAGAGGGAATTCGTGAAGCGGCCAAGGTTCGCTTGCGCCCGATTCTCATGACAACGCTCTGCACTTTGTTCGGGCTCCTGCCGCTGGCGCTGGGGCTCGGTGCTGGCAGTGAACTTCAAAAACCACTCGCTCTGGCTGTAATTGGCGGGCTCGCTCTCTCCACGCCGATTACGCTGTTTGTCGTCCCGACGCTGCTTGTCGCCATTCGCGGAAAGAATTTCCGCCTTCCTCGACGCACCATTTCGGAGCCCGTATGAAAATGATCGCACGTACATTATCGCTCATGATGCTGGCCGGCTGTGCACACCTGCCAATGCAAAGCACCGACTACCGTGTTGCCAATCGCTTCAAGCTTGGCGGCGAGGGTGGCTGGGATTATCTGGTTGTTGATACAACGATGAACCGGCTTTTTCTCTCCCGCAGCACCCATGTAATGGTCATGAGCACCGCGACCGGTGCAGTGCTTGGTGACATTCCCAACACGACAGGCGTTCACGGAATAGCGCTAGCGCCTGACTTAAACCGTGGCTTTACAAGCAACGGACGCGATTCAACAGTTACGGTATTTGACTACAAGACACTTCGGGTCATCAACAGGATCCATATCAACGGACGCAACCCTGACGCGATCATCTACGAGCCTGTCACCAAACGGATTTTCACGTTCAATGGTGGCAGTGCTGACGCGACCGCTATCGACGCGGCCACCGGGAAGGAGCTTGGCAATATTCCGCTTGGCGGAAAACCTGAGGCCGCCAACTTCGACCTGCACGGTAATGTCTTCGTGAACGTTGAGGACAAGAGCGAAGTTGTCGCCTTCGACGCTGCCACTCTGACCGTAAAATCACGTTGGCCAGTGGTTGGCTGCGAAGATCCGTCAGGACAGGGTGTGGATAGAGCGAACCAGCTTCTGTTTCTTGCCTGCGCCAATAAGCTGATGGCAGTGGTCAGCTACGTCGACGGTCATCCTGTTGCCAGTGTTCCAATTGGTGCCGGCACAGACGGTGCCGCGTTCGACGCTAGGACGAGGATGGCTTTTAGCACGAACGGTACTGACGGCACCGTAACAATGATTCATCAGGATTCGCCGACATCTTACTCAGTCGTGAAAAACATTGCGAGTCAGGCCGGGGCTCGAACCATCGCGCTCGACGAGCGGAGCCACCGTGTGTACACTGTCTCTGCAGATTTTGGAACTCCGCCCGCGCCAACGGCGGAGCGTCCTCGGCCGCGTGCACCATTGATTCCGGGCACATTCACCGTGCTCGTTCTCGACAGGTAATAGCAGCGGTTGAAAAAACGCCCCGCAATTGCGAGGCGTTTTTATTTGCCGCCTTCGTGTCGCAGGAGACGCGCCTTTAGACCGGATCCCCATCGGTATTCTCCGGGCTTCCCGTCACCGCGTACCACCCGGTGGCATGGGATCACCACCGCCGCCCGATTCGTTGCGCATGCCCGCCCGACCGCCCGGGCGGCGCGTGGTTTTCCGATCAGCCGCGCAATCTCGCCGTAAGTTCGCGTTTCGCCGGATGGAATTTTCCGGAGTGCTTCCCAGACCTTCCACTGAAACGGTGTTCCTGCGATGTCCAGACGAATCTGGTTCGACTCGCCCTGTTCTATCAATTGCACCACGCCAGATACAATCCTGCTCTCGCGGGCTCCGCCTTGCCTGAGCGTCGCCTTCGGAAACTCGGACCGAAGCTGCTCTATCAGCTCGGAGTCCGACGAGCCAATCATGACACCACATATTCCGCGCCCGGTCGCTGCTACGATCACCCGCGCAAAGGAGGTTCGGGAGATCCAGTAGGAGATTTCCACGCCCGCACCGTCTTTGCGGTAATGCGATGGCGACATTCCAAGCTCCTTGTTGGCGGCGGCATAGGCCCGCGAAGGAGAGTTGAATCCCGATTCATAGGTTGCACGCAGCACGCTCCCTCCCTTTTTCAAATTTGTTCTAAGAAGCGTGGATCGCTTCTTGGCTAGATATCCCTTTGGAGTCAGCCCCACAATCCGCTTGAAGTGCCGCTGCAAGTGGAACGGAGAGACACCTGCAAAGGCCGCGAGCGATTTCAGGTCTGTCGCCCGGTCGCCAGTTCCGGCCTCAGCAGCAGAGTCCAGCAGGGAGCGCACTTTTTCGACTGCCTTTTCGGCGAGTGTCCCATGTCTGGTCTTCGGACGACACCGGAGGCAGGCCCGATACCCGGCCTTCTCCGCATCGACACTACTTCTATAGAAGTGCACGTTCGCCCGTTTGGGACGCCTCGCCGAGCAGGAAGGGCGGCAGAATATCCCCGTCGTGCTGACCCCAAAGACGAAGCTCCCGTCATACCGGCTGTCCCGGTTCTTGACCGCCTCCCACTGGGACTCGGACTGCTCACTTTTCGTCATGGCTTCAATCTCGCAAATGGCATCCCCCGGCGCGACGCGATTCTTGCGCTCAAATTCGATCCAACACAGGAAATCATGCCCCCTAGGTGCAGGGCCATAGTGTTCGCTGCCTTACTCACTGGCTGCTCGGGTTCCGATCCCGCGAGGCAGGTTCAGAGCGCTCACTCCTGGACCGCGACGGCGATCCTCATCGGTGAACGCTGGCTCAATCACTCGGTTCGGGACGGCTATTCGATCGATGCGCTCAAGAATGCGAGTGAGGAATTAACCAAGCTCGCGAAGACGCTTCAGGAATCGATGAGGGATTCGTCTCGGGAGAAACGGAGCTCGATAACAATTCCGATACAGAACGGCGCTCTACATGCGCGCCAAATGGCAAGTGAGGTACAGTCGACGAACTCGCCTGCGTTCAGCGTCCAGCTCGATTCACTCCGTGCCGCCGGCAGACAACTCGATCGCGCCGCTCCAAGAGAGGCGCAATGAAAAAGATTCTCGACATAGCGCTCGGTCTCGTAACAAGCATCGGTGGTTTTCTGGACATCGGATCGGTAATTACTGCGATGCAGGCAGGCGCGGCGTTTCGCTTCCAGCTCATTTGGGTAATCGCGCTGGGAACGATTTGCGTGGTCTTCCTGGTCGAGATGGCGGGAAGGCTTCCCGCCGTAAGCAAGCACACCATTGTGGATGCGATGCGTGAGCGTTTCGGCTTCCCATTTTATGCGATCGTGATGGTTCTCATGACGATAGTGTCCTTGCTCGTCCTCGTGGCGGAGATCGGTGGAGTGGGCCTCGCACTACAGATTTCAACCAGCGTAGGGTACAAATGGTGGGCAATTCCCGTCGCCCTCTTTATATGGCTGGTTATCTGGAAGGGCACCTTCGGGCTGATCGAAAACGGAACGTCGGTTCTTGGTCTCGTTACACTCGCGTTTATCGTGGCTGCGTTCAAACTCCATCCGGAGTGGGGCAGTGTCGCCCATGGCCTCATTCCTTCCCGGCCGGGTAAGGACAGTTCCGGCTACTGGTTTATTGCCGTGAGCATCATGGGCGCGAGCATCAGCCCTTACTTGATGTACTTCTATTCTTCGGGCGCGGTTGAAGACAAGTGGGATAAGTCATACCTCGGAGTGAACCGGATCATTGCAGGATTCGGAATGAGCTTCGGTGGGCTCCTGTCGATGGCCGTGCTGATAGTTTCCGCGCTGGTTTTCTTTCCCCGCGGAATCCAGGTTGACAACATTGACCAAGCTGCGCTCGCACTCACGACTGCATTGCCGCGCTGGGGATTTCTGCTGCTTGCGCTTGCACTCGGAATATCATGTATGGGCGCAGCCTTTGAGATTGCGCTCTCAATCGCCTATTTCTTCGCACAGGGGTTCGGCTGGAACTGGACAGAAAACAAGACCCCCCGCGAAGAGTCCCGTTTCTCTCTCGTCTATACGCTGGTAATCGTCGCTGCGACAATTCCGCTGCTGCTTGGCGTCGATCCGCTCAAGGTTACCGTGATCTCGATGGCGCTTACTGCCGCGGTCCTTCCAATCGCGCTGATTCCATTCCTCTTGATCATGAATGACAGGGAATACCTCGGCGAGTTCACGAACGGTTGGTTGTCGAACTCGGTAGTCATAGTTGTCCTGTTGATCTGCTTCGCGCTGTCGGTTGTTTCAATTCCCCTTGAATTCATGGCCGGCTGAAATGCACATAATTCGGGATGTTCTCGATAAAAAGCTCATTGACCGGGAAGGGCATCGCATGGGAAGGGCTGATGGCCTGGTCATGCGCATTCCAGAAAAAGGTCAGCCCCGAGTCACCCACATAACAATTGGAGGGCGGCCGCTGGCCCACAGGATCGGATCGCGAACAGCGGCAATCACGCGCCGGATCGCCCAGTTGATCGGTCCGAAGCGCCTCGCACCGATCCAAATTCCATGGTCCGCCGTCATCACCGCCGGGCGTGAGATTCGACTGGATGTGGATTGTGAGGAGTCAGGAGCAAAGGCGTGGGAACGCTGGATCGAGAAGAATGTGGTCGGCCGCATTCCAGGATCAGGATGATGCGCGAGATTGAGCTGGAACTGCTCATCGGACGGACGGTGTCCGACCCTGAAGGAGAGGATGTCGGACGAATCGAGGAAATCAGGTGCGAGCGCCGGGATGCCGACTGCCTCGTGGAGGCCTATTATGTCGGTACATCCGGCTTGATACAGAGGCTGAACGCATGGAAGTTGGTTAGGCCTATTCGCCACCTGATCAAGGGGTCCAGATTCTATCAACTTTACGAGATCCCATGGAACGAACTGGATCTCTCAGACCCCGAACGTCCGCTGTCCAAACTGCCCAAAAAGGACATTTCCCGGGCGCGTTAGGGTATTCAGCGCTACAGCCAGCGTCTACTGAACGGTTTTCGCTCTGCCCTTGTCTAACTCTTCGACAATGGCACAGACACTCGCGGAGCCCACTGGAAGGGTGACTGAACAGCAGCTGATATCACGTGTGAGAGCGGGCGAACCCGCGGCGCAGCGCGAATTATACGACGCGCATGTTGACCGGGTCTATCGTCTCGCTTTTCGCCTCGCCGGCGACGACGAGCTCGCACGTGACTTCACGCAGCTGACTTTCATCCTGGCCTTCGAGCAGATTGGCGGATTTCGCGCCGAGTCTTCGTTGTCGACCTGGCTGCACTCGATTGGTGTGTCGGTGGCGTTGAACGGATTGAGAAAGGTGAAGCGTCTCCACACACGCGAAGCTTCACTCGAAGAAGCTGAAATGGTCGGATCGATGTCGCGCGAGGCGGATCCTGATCTCAAGGAAAGACTAAAAAAGGCTATTGATGGATTGAATGAAAAATTCAGGACGGTGTTCCTGATGCACGACGTTGAAGGCTTTACGCACGAGGAGATCGGCGAGTTCCTGAAAATTCCCGCCGGCACATCCAAAACGCGCCTATTCCAGGCGCGCGGCAGGCTTCGCGAGGAGCTCGCTGATTTCAGAGGGGACTGGGTATCATGACGGAAAACCGATTCGAGCAATTTCTCAAGGATGCGGCGCAGGACTACAACCGCCCCCCCGAGATCGCACCTCGCGAAGAGATGTGGACTCGCATTCAGGACGCACAGCGCGCAAACGCATCAGCGCCTTTGCTTCGTGTCGAAGACGGCAGACCGCAAAGCGAACGCTCCTTTGTGCAGCGCACTCAGTGGTGGGCCTTGGCAGCGGCCGCAGGAATTCTCCTTGTTGCGGGAATCGGCATCGGCCGGATGACCGGATCGAACTCTACAACGAGAGTTGCAGTTGCAAAGACTTCAGCACCTTCCGCCCCGGCCCCGGTAACCGTAGCGCCCGTGGATAGCACTGTTGTCGCTGTGGCAAGTTCGCCTGAACCCGGGTTAGGTAATGCAGGTGAGCGCCCAACTCCGGTGAGCAGGGGTGCGGCTCGCCTTGCTTCCGGACCGTCCATATCCATCAAGTACCCCAGGCCTCGCAGAAGCACTCTTGAAATTGATGCCAACCGAATGAATGCGACATATCAGGTAGCGTCGCTCCGGCACCTCGCAGAAACAGAGGCGCTGTTGACCGCCTTCCGCACTGATTCAGCCGGCAAGGCGATGGATCCAGTCGTAGCGAAGTGGTCGCGCGACCTGCTGTCCAACACACGGCTCCTGCTCGACTCACCTGCAGCGCGCGATCCGCTGCGGAAGCATCTGTTCGAGGATCTCGAGCTGGTGCTCACTCAGATCGTACAGCTCTCAAATGCGCCGAACGCCAACGAGCGTGACATGGTCGAGAGCACCATCAGGGAAGGACATGTAATGACTCGGCTCAGGACCGCGATTCCCGCGGGCCGGCCACAGGGATCTTGAGGTTTACGGAAAAATGAAAACGAACAAACTCATGCTGACGCTCGCCCTCGGAGTGCTGGGCGCCACGGCAACCAACTCGGCGGCAGCCTACGAACCAGCTGCCACACGCGCAATTCAACAGGATCCAGCTGATTCCCTGTATAGACTGGGGAATGAAGCGATGCGAGCTGGGAATTATGATCGCGCGGCGGAGGTATTTCATCGCCTCAACGAGCGGTATCCCTCTTCGTCATACGCCGATAAGGCTTATTATTTCGAAGCCTATGCGCTGTACCGCAGTGGTGAGACGAAGGGCCTGAGAACGGCACTGAACGTACTCGCCAACTATCAGCTCAAGTTTCCCTCCGCATTCGGAAAGGGCGACGCGACAACACTTCGAATTCGCGTGTGCCAGGCTCTGGCCCAGCGCGGCGACGAAGCGTGCGCAGTCATGATCACCACGAAAGCTGGCGGAGCAAGTGCAGCGAGCTCGTCCAGAACGTCCGTATTCGTGACACCGTCGCTACCCGCGATTCCTGCCACACCGGCATCGCCGCCGGGGGGGTATAGCTATAGATACGAAACCAGTGACAAGAACTGTCCAAATCAGGATGAGGACAGCGACGAGCGTATCGCTGCCCTGAATGCCCTTCTCCAGATGGACGCAGAGCGTGCAATGCCCATCCTCAAGAAGGTTCTGGCCCGGCGGGATCCATGCTCCGCTGCGCTGCGCGAAAAGGCGGTCTTTCTCGTCTCACAGAAAAACACATCGGAAAGTGCGGACATTCTATTGAGTGCGGCACGCAACGATCCGAATAATGAAGTCAGGCAGCAGGCAGTGTTCTGGCTCTCCCAGGTTCGGGATGAGCGCGCAATAGATATGCTCAACGACATTCTTCGAAACTCCAAGGATGACGACGTTCGGGAAAAAGCACTCTTCTCGCTCTCGCAGCACCGTGGAGCAAAGGGTACCCAGATCCTGCGCGAGTTTGCAATGAACGAAGTAGCAAATGACGACCTGCGCGAGAAGGCAATCTTTTGGCTCGGGCAGAAGCG
>JBKJPM010000269.1:0-5534 GCA_046595175.1 Gemmatimonadaceae bacterium | reverse complement strand
GGTTGGCAGCTCGCGCTTCGGGAGTATCGATTCGCGCAATCGAAGAGTGGAAATTGGATGGACATGGATTACACCGTCGGCGCAGCGCTCCCATGTGAACTCCGCAGCAAAACTGCTCATGCTCACTCATGCCTTCGAGGTGCTGGGTTGCATCCGTGTCGAGCTCAAGACCGATGCTCTTAACATGAAATCACGAAATGCCATGCTGCGCCTCGGCTGTAACGAAGAGGGGACTTTCCGCAATCACATGATCACAGACGCGGGAAGGATCCGGGACACCGTCTACTTCAGCATTCTTGCGGATGACTGGCCTCCAATTCGCGAGAGACTCACCAGCAGTCTCCACCAACCCCTGGAAAGAGTTCAATGAGCGACAAAGTCACGCACTACACATGGAATACCATGCCCCTGGAGAAGGTGAGCCCGCTCCTCGATAGGCGGCTTATTTCCGGCGAGCGTATCATGCTGGCCCACGTCTACCTGAAGAAGGGATGCATTGTCCCCACGCATCAGCATGACAATGAACAGATCACCTATATCCTCGACGGCAAGCTGCGGTTTTGGATCGGTGAAGATGAAAAAATGACAATCGACGTCGCAGCTGGCGAAGTTCTGACGATACCATCGAACGTGGTTCATAAAGCCGAAGCGCTGGAAGACACGCTGGATGTCGATGTGTTCAGCCCGCCTCGCCAGGACTGGCTGGATAAAACAGACAGCTATCTCCGGAAATAGCATTGGATCTTGGAATCGCTGGTAAGGTTGCGCTCGTCGCTGCGGCTAGCAAAGGCCTTGGACGCGCAGTTGCAGACGAGCTTGCGGCCGAAGGGTGCAACGTTGTTATTTGCGCTCGCGATCGCACAGCTGTCGAGGCCACCGCTCGTGACATTGCCGGACGTCATGGCACCGATGTGCTTGCCGTCGTCGCAGATGTTTCCACCAGTTCAGGAATCAGGGAGCTTTATGCGAGCGCCACTCAAAAGTTCGGCAATCCTGATATTGTTGTAACCAACGCCGGTGGGCCGCCTTCCGGAAAGTTTGACGAAATCCCGCTGGAAGAGTGGGAGCGCGCGTTTCATCTCACCCTCATGAGCGCTGTCGAGCTCACGCATCTCGTCCTTCCTGCAATGAAGGAGCGTCGATGGGGACGAATCCTCAACATCACCTCGATTGCGGCCAAGCAGCCGGTGGACAATCTCATCCTGTCCAATAGTCTTCGTGCTGCCGTCACTGGCTTCGCAAGAACGTTGGCGAATGAGGTCGCACCATTCGGCGTAACCGTAAACAATCTTCTGCCAGGTTACACGCTCACCGATCGAGTTGAGCAGCTAACGAAAGCCGCGGCTGCGAAGGAAGGATTGGACGTAGCCGAGGTGCGCGCACGATGGGAATCCGATATCCCCATGAAACGCCTGGGTGAGCCGCGGGAGTTCGCGGCACTTGCCGCCTTCCTCGCGTCAGATCGCGCGAGCTACATCACTGGCCAGTCGATCGCAATCGATGGCGGATGGATAAGAAGTCTACTCTGAGCTAACGCTCTATTTCGAAGAGAACTGGTCGGTGATCCGAGGCGTCAGTGGTCAGCACTGATGCCTTATTGCAAACAACGCCCGGAGCGACGAGCAGATAATCGATTCGCTTGATGGGTTTGTCCTGCGGATATGTGAGATCGTTTCCCTTTCCGCATTTCGTCCAGAGGTCTACCCACCCTCCGGATCGGACAATGCCCAACACATCGCTCGGCGGCTCCGAGTTGAGATCTCCGCCGACGAGCACGAGCGCGCCCGGCTTCTTCATTCCGCCCCCAATGGCAAGGACCTGCGGAATTTCCTGCCGCCTGAAGGAATCGGCCCGCGATGCGTCCAGGTGAGTGTTGACGACATGAATAGCACCGCCGGGCCCGGCTATCGAAATACGCAATGCTCCGCGCGGCTCGTACGATCCGCCGGCACGCGCCTGTGGAGGGTTCACCGGCAGATGAAACAGGGTGTCGGCGAGAATGCTCCATCGCGAGAGAATCGCGATTCCATAATCTCCACCCTGATAATCCAGAGTCTTTCCAAAAGCAGCGTTGTATCCGGTCAATCCCTTAAGCGTTGCGACCTGATCCACTTTTCCAGACCGGGTGGTAAATCGGTCAACTTCCTGAAGGAGAACAATGTCAGCATTCGTTTCTTTTACCACGTCCGCAATACGCTGGAGGTTGTCTACTCCCCTGGCATCTTTTCCTGCGTGAATGTTAAAGACGAGCACGCGAAGCGGCGCAATTGGATTGCCGTACAGAAAGTGCATGCACCCAATAGCACTGAGTGTAAGCGCAGCAAGGAGGAATTTAGATCGGCTGCGCATCAGTCTCATTTTTCGCTCCACTTAGGATAGCAGCAGCTGCCATGTGCCCCGTGACATTGGTCGCCGTGCGAAACATGTCGGGGATCGTGTCTACGCCGAGGAGAATTCCAATTCCCTGAACCGGCAACCCAACCGCCGCGAGGACCGGGGCCATTATGAGAATGGATCCGCCGGGAATCCCCGGAACGCTGAATGTCAGGAGTGCAGAAGTGAGGGCAATCGTAGCCAGCGCACCGGGGCCAATGGGAACTCCGTACAACTTTGCAATGAACAGGACTCCTGTGGGGAGTGCAATGGCGCTTCCGGCGCGAAATACGGACGCTGCCAGTGGAAGCACGAACGACGTAACTGCAATCGGGCTGTGCAGCTTCTTCTCCGATTGTTCGACCATGGCGGGAAGAGACGCCAGCGATGAGCGCGAGCTGAACGCGACAGCCTGCGGTGGTGCAGCCGCACTTGCAAACTCGCGGAGCGAATACCGGGAAAACACAGCCGCGACAACGTACAGAACCGCCATCCATACTGCGCACAGCGCGGATACTCCACCGACGTAATAGATCACCGCTCCTGCTCCAGATAACCCCAACCGCGCAGCCAGTCCAACGGACAATGCGAACACACCGAAGGGCGCGAGCGCAAGAATCCAGCGAACCATCGCGAGCATCGTCTCGGAAACTGCCCGGGCACCGGACAGGATTGGGTCGCGATGGGATTTTTGCAGCGTGGCCGCAGCAACTCCAAACGCCACGCTGAATACAATGAGTGGCAGCATCGCTCCACTCGCCGCAGCCTGAAGTGGATTTACGGGAACCAGTTCGGTAATCCACTGCATCACGCCGGGAATCTTGTCGGTGTTTGCAGCTATGCCGGCGCTCGCGCGAATCGCGTCCGAAGCGGCTGCGTCTATGCTGAATGCGCCAAGAACAATCGGAGCCCCAACTACCGCGAAAATGGCGGCGCTTATCACGATTACGAAAAACACAACCATCATCTTCCAACCCACGGTTCCCAGCGTCTTGAGGTCGGGGACCGCGAGAATCCCTGCAACAATCGACGAGACAACCAGCGGAATTACTGTCATCCTTATCGCATTGATCCAGAGAGTGCCGATCGGCTCGATTATCCCCGGCAGCGAATGCAACTGCGCGACGGAACTGGTGGCCAGGAAAAGACCAAGCGCAAATCCTGCCAGAAGACCGATTAGAACTTTTGTGGTTAACGACACGCGAAGAAACTAACGCCGCGAAGGTCTATCTGCCGCCGAGAATCCCCGCGCTTTTCTTGCCCGCGAGCGCAAGGGCGTAGTCCGCCCACCATTGACCTGCTTTAGGGCCACCGCCACAGGTACCGTCAGACTCGCCAGGGACCTTAATCCATAGAAATGCGTCCACGAGTTTGTTGCCCGTGTTGCTGGTAGGTGCCGAACCGATGGACTGCCCGGATGGATTGCACCAGTTGCCGGTTTGCGAGCCGCCCGCTCCATTCCGGCTCGTGTCAATTATGAAATGCTTTCCACCGATCTGCCGGGAAACAGCTTCACCGTATGCGATGTTGACGGCGTTGCCCAGGAAATTTGAAATGTTCAGGCTGAACCCGGCAGCTTCAGCAACACCCGCCGATTTCAGTCGCTGTGCCATTTCGCCTGCTCCTACCCATTTTGCGTGACCCGCGTCTATGTAAACCGCGGCTCCTCGCGCCTTGAGCACTGACACGGCATCCCTGATTAGCGCGACCCGCTCGGCGCGAAGTGGCGCACTCAGGCAATTCATGCCCGCGAGAGCGTCGGGCTCAAGAATCACGACAGCAGGTTTACCACCTAGTCCGTTGGCAAACGAGCGGATCCACTGGCGATACGCATCCGCGCTGCGAGCCCCACCTGCCGAATAACTTCCGCAGTCACGATTGGGAATGTTGTAGGCCACAAAAACGGGCAGCGCCTTTGCACCAGTGATTCTTGAAACGGCATCACGAACGTCACCTCCTATGTTCGAATTCCATTCGCCCATCCACTGCGCGATCGGTTGATTGGCAATCTTGTCTATGAGCACGGCATCTTCCGGACGCGACCGTCGCCAGGCGTCCGCCTGCTTCTTGGCAGGCGAGAAAGGATTCACGTACATTTTCGCGCTCGAAAACAAATTGATGATCGCTTCGGAGACCGATTGCGCGCGCAGCTCACCTGCACTGAGCGCGATGAAAATCAGTCCGCTCAGGACCATGACTTCACGTGTGTCTCCACGTGTGCGTGGCGAACGCGCGTGGCGTCGCTCAGGTAGTCGCTTCGTATCCATCCCTTTCGATATTACACGGTCAGGCTTATCTCGTGCCCGGAAAAAATGCAAAAAACGGGCACTGGTAGAACGTAATTGCTTATCCCCAGCCTTGACTCATCCCGTTTCCGGCCCTTCATTGGGTAATTGCCCTTCCCTATGAGGAAGTACTGAAAGAGACCCCATTGGTTGGACGATCTGCAGAGCTCCGGGCAATCGACGGGCTAATTGCGAACGCGTTGGAGGGCTCCGGATCCGCTCTCCTGATTGGGGGCGAAGGAGGACTCGGAAAGACCCGGCTCGTTTCGACGGTTGCCGAACGGGCGCTGGGCAGCGGATGGGCAGTTGCCGTCGGGCGCGCTTACCAGGTGGAGACGGGAATTCCCTTCGCCGTTTTTTCGGATGCCCTGCTGCCCACGCTGCGCCGAGTTGATCCGTCCGCCCTCGCGGTGCTGACGCGTGGTGGCGCAGCCGAGCTGAAAAGCATTTTCCCCGAGCTCGACAGCATGCAACCGCAAAAGGCGGCGAGTTCCGACAACACACCCGAGTTCAAGGCTCGCATGCTCTGGAATTTTTCGCAGATGCTCGGCAGGATGTCGCAAAAGCAGCCGCTGCTTGTCATACTCGAAAACCTGCAATGGGCCGACGCTTCGTCTATCGAGCTCCTTCACTATGTCGCCCGACATGCCGGCGCACAGCGGCTGCTGCTCATTGGAACGTACAATCTTGCAGAGCGTGATTCCAATTCCCTTCTGAAATCCACGGAGCAATCGCTGGTTCAAATTGGCGCGGCTTCTCGAATCCAGCTTTCACCTCTTTTAGCCGCTCAGGTTTCTGAGCTGATTGAGAAGACCTACGATGTTGAGAAACGCGAGGTCGAAAAATTCAGCACCCTCCTTTATGGATGGACACGGG
>JBKJPM010000195.1:0-11153 GCA_046595175.1 Gemmatimonadaceae bacterium | reverse complement strand
ATACGAAGCGGGGTGAACAGCATCGTGCCCGTCATGCGGGGAACACTTTAGTCCAGGTCGACAGCATCTATTGGGATTTCGTATTCGCGTAATTTTCTGTACATAGTGCGCTCTCCAATCCCGAGCATCTCCGCCGCTTTCCGACGGTTTCCGCGAGTGTGCTTCAGAGACGCTTCGATAGCTGCACGCTCGATGTCCGCCATCGTCATTCCGGGCGCGAGCGTAATTATCGGATTCTGCGGAGTGTCGGTCATTCCTTCAATTGCGCGCGCAGGTTGCGCGGCTTCCGTGGCCGGCGGAATCTCGCCCAGCCATTCGCCTACGGGCTTTCCATTTCCATATACCCGCGACTGATCATTCGACGTCGGAATCCTGTGCCGCAACTCTTCCACCTGCAACTTCAGCTCGACAAGACTTCTTAGAATGAATTCCAGCTCTCGTCCACCGGCCGCCTCGGTTCCGCGAACAACCGGACCGATGTACACGGGCAGCAGCCGCGAACCCCCTCCTTCCCGGATTTCTCGCGGAATGTCTTCAGGCTGGATTTCGTGCCCGGGCGCCAGCACAACCATGCTCTCCACCAGGTTGCGCAGCTCCCGCACATTCCCCGGCCAGTTGTAATCAACGAGCAGCTGCATGGCTTCCGCCGAGATTCCGTGGAACGGGCGCTCATGCCGCGCGGAAAATTCCTTGATAAAGCGGCGCACGAGCAGGGGAATATCCGACTTTCGCTCGCGCAGGGGCGGGAGGTAAATACTCAGGACACTCAGTCGATAGTAAAGGTCCGCCCGGAATGCTCCCTCCTCCACGCGCTGACGGAGTGGCTGATTCGTTGCGGCAACAACCCGGACGTTGACCGGAATTGCGGTAGACCCGCCAACCCGCATGACCTCTCTTTCCTCAAGAACACGCAGCAGCTTTACCTGGGTTGCGGGCGGTATCTCTCCGATCTCATCCAGAAAAAGTGTACCTGTGTCTGCAAGCTCGAACCTTCCCAGTCTTCTTTCCGCGGCGCCGGTAAACGCTCCCTTCTCGTGACCAAACAGTTCGCTCTCCACCAACGTGTCAGGAAGCGCTCCGACATTCACGGCGATGAACGGCTTTCCGCGGCGCGGACTCATGCGGTGGATAGCGCGCGCGACCAGCTCTTTTCCAGTGCCGCTTTCACCGTTGATTACGACAGTGCTGGAGACCGGGGCGAACTGCTCGATTTTTACGAGCACTTCCCGAATTGCTTCTGACTCGCCAATCAGTCCAGTCTCTGCCGCCATTCGCTGCCGGTCGAGCACACGCTTTACCGAATCAACCAACTCGTCAGTTGATATCGGCTTCGCATAAATCTCGACGAAACCGGCAGCTCGCAGCCGCTCATTGAGATCGGGATCGATCACATCCGCGAGTCCGATGACGGGGACGCCATCCCAAGCCTGCTCGCGTGCAATCTGGATGTTATGCGCATCGGCCAGGTTGCCGGTGAAGACGATCAGGTCAGCCTTCGCCTTCCGGATTTCGCCGCGCAAGTCATCGAACGGAGAGACCATGACGGTGGTGATGTCCAGCGCTTCGAGGCGGGCGTTCAGGCGTACTGCGGGCTCAACATCGGTAAGCGTGATTACAACTCTCATCTAGTCTTCCGAATCCCTCGTCCGCCGCCCGCCCTTCCGAGCGCGGGTCACACGCGTTGCATCCTTCGGAGCTTTCAGGCGTGGATCGTCGGTAACCAGTGGCATGTGCGTGGAAACATTTCCCCGGAGGACATCGCAGGCGTGCTGGAGAATCGGGTCAAGTGCTGCAAGTGCGTCGCGAACTCCATTTGGCGAGCCTGGAAGATTGATCACCAGCGTCTTGTTGCGTGTCCCCGCGATCCCGCGCGACAGCACCGCCCTCGGAAACTGGGCTGCACCCCACGCTCTTATATACTCGGCGATTCCCGGTGCTTCCCGCTCGATGACTGTGAGCGTGGCTTCGGGTGTGTTGTCGCGCGCTGACAATCCAGTTCCTCCGGTCGTGAGGATAGCATCGGCAATGTCGCTGTCGCACCACTCGGTGAGCCGGCTCGCAATTGTGATCGCGTCGTCGGTGATGATGTCGCGGATTGCGATTGAGTCGCCGCGCGCGGCAGTCCAGTCGGCGATGACGTCGCCGGAGAGGTCGCGTCCCTCCCCCTGCGCGCGTGAGTCCGAAATGGTGAGAACGCCAATTTTTAGCATCGGCTAAAGGTGCGAGGCGTCTTTGTAGAAAGGCATCTTCACAACCGTCGCGCCGACGCGCTTCCCTCGAATCTCTATCTCGATCGACGATCCCTCGACTGCAAACGCAGCCGGAACGTACGCCGTACCAATAGGAATTCCAAGGGTGGGACTCAATGTTCCGCTCCGCACTTCCCCGCTAGGCTCGCCATTCACGAATACCGGATACCCGTGCCGCGGAAAAGCGCGCTCTTCCGAAGTGAAGCCGACGAGCTTGCGCGGGATTCCACCCTCCTTCTGCTTCACCAGAGCTTCTCGCCCGATGAATTCGCCCTTCTTCAATTTTACCAGCCACTGAAGATTTGCCTCGAGCGGTGTGACCGTATCATCCAGGTCATTGCCGTAGAGTGCCATTCCCATTTCAAGACGTAGCGAGTCGCGGCAGCCGAGGCCGGCGGGCGTCACTTCACCCGTCCCAATGAGAGCATTCCATATTTTCTCGGCGTGAGGATTCGGGAAGTAGAGCTCGAATCCATCTTCCCCCGTGTATCCAGTGCGCGATACGATGATGTCAGGAATGCCAGCGACCCTTCCAACTGTGAAGTGGTAGTACTTGATCGCGGAAAGATCTGCGTCGGTGAGCGGCTGAAGAATGCGCGCAGCCTCGGGTCCCTGGAGTGCGAGCAGGGCCGTACCTTCGCTTTCATCCACAACCGTTGCATCAAATCTCTTTGCGACACGCTGCACGATATCGAGATCCTTCTGGACGTTGGACGCGTTGACCACCATCATCAGGTGATCCTCAAAACGATAGACCAGACAGTCGTCCTCGATTGTCCCGCGCTCGTTGAGGATCGTGGAGTACTGAACCTGTCCGACGGCGAGAGCTGCAACATCGTTGGTCGTGACATAATTCACGAGGTCGATAGCCTGCAATCCGCGTACGATGAATTCACCCATGTGACTCACGTCGAACAGGCCGCACTTCTCGCGAACGGCTTTGTGTTCAGCGGTTATTCCCGTTGGATACTGCACGGGCATCTCATATCCCGCGAAGGGAACGAGCTTGGCGCCGAGCGCGGCATGGACTGGATACAGCGGAGTGCGTTTAAGCGTCATGAAGGGGAATTTGCCTGAAATGACCGGGTTTAGGGAGGGGTTTGTGCCATTTCGGCAGAGCGAACTCTGCTATTGCTCGTTATGTAGGGGTAGCTGATTTTGGTGCGACCCTTACCCCCGCATACTATATGACCGCACCAACTGAGACCGTCGAGGCGAAAAAGATCGGTGTTTTCGATGACTTCGTGGACATCATCACTTCTCCCTCGAAGGTTTTCGAACGCCGCCAGGATGGGAAATTCGGGACCCACCTTTTAATTCTGACAATCATCTGCGTCGCGCTCTTTTTCATTTTCAAGAATGCGATGGAGCCAATCATGGATGCCGAGTTTTCGCGCAACGCCGCGAAGATGATGGAAAAGAATCCTCAGCTGACTCAGGAGCAGTTGGCGACGATGCGGAAGATGGGTGGGACATTTGCTGGGATCGGGTTCGCAATTGTCTTCCCCATATCGGTGCTCATTACCGGACTCGTGCTATGGCTGGTTGGAAAAGCATTTGGCGCGAAAGAATCGCTTAAGCAGGCGATGCAGGTCGGAACGTTGGCGCAGGTTCCGCTCATCATCGGAATGATCATTGGAGCCGTGCAGGCCATGCTGCTCCCGGCCGACAAGCTTACATCGCAGTATTCGATCGGGTTGAGCGCGGCGAGGTTCATGGATCCGGATGCAACCAATGCGGGGTTACTCGGATTAGTGGGACGCACTGACCTGATCGGAATCTGGATTGTCGTCCTCATGGGCATTGGCCTGAGCATCGTTGGCAAAATCGATCGTCCCAAGGCATGGGCAGCAGCAGCAGTTACCTGGATTGTCGCCGCGCTTCCCCTCCTACTTCCCGCGCTCATGACCTGATGGTTCTCGCGGAGGAAGCAAGCACAACTCAAAACGGCCGGTGCAGATCGCACCGGCCGTCCTGTTTAGGCCTGCTGAAGCTTAGAACGCTGCGTTACCGTAACGCTGCACGTATCTGTAATGGTAGTAATAGCTGTAGCTGGAGAAGTACCAGCCGTCGTTGTACGAACTGGAATCTGAATACGGTCCGTATTCATATGCATACGACTGGGACAACGGAACCGAGCCCCGTGCGAGGAACGTAGTCCCCGCTGCGTCTTCAAACTTGAGCTCCGTCGTGACTTCAGAGCCGTACGGCACATAATTGCCCCACGTACTCGTCCAGGAATATTCATAATTGCTGGAATAGTAGTAGCCGCAGCCGTAGTACCAGTAATAACCCTCGCTGAAGCAACGGTCATAGTAGGTAGCTGTCCCGGCGTTATGACCGGCGTCAAAGTATCCCCAGGAGCAAATCTGCGCCCAGTTGCTTCCGTCAGGCGAAGCCGAATACTGGCAGCCGTAACCTGCGCTCGCAGCAGTAAACGAAGCGATCGGATTCCCGTTACTCGTCTGAGTGAATCTCACATTGGCAAGCGGGAATTGAATGGCATTGTATTCATATCCACCAATACGCGAGTACTGTGACGTTTCACTTTGGTGATATTCGCGCTCGTACCGCTGGTTGTAATAGGAATAGTATGGATCGTTATATCCCCAGGAATTATTGTCGACATAGTCGTTACGGTAATTCCAGTCCTGCGCATACGCCCATCCATGGAGCTGGACCTCTGGATTGACAACTTCAATTGTGCGTGACGCCGTGTTATTCGCCAGGTCCCAATCCGTTGGGGACACACTAGTTGCGTTAACAGCGAGCGTGTAGGTACCAGGCTGCGCAAACGTCGTTTTGAACGTACAGGTAACCTGGTCGCCATCTGCGACCCACATCCCCTCGATGCGCCTTCTCTCGGCGCCATCGACAGTAAGAACGCAGTTCGTAGTTGCGCCAACGTCACCATTAATCTCGGCAACCGCAGCAGTTACAATCACTTCGGTATTCGGCTTCACCTTGAGAGGAGCCATTACCGACTGGACGGCGATGTCAGGACGCAGGTTGACGCGTTCCGTCACGGTCACGACGTCAGTCCGCTTGGGATCGATGTCACGCACGTTTCCCTGAACCTGGATCGAGCTGTGCCGCGCAAGGCCGCCGAAAGACTTCGTCTGAACCGGACCCGTGAGTCCGTTGAAGTTCTGGGTACCGACCGGAAGATCACCCACGGTAATAAACTTCACCTGCAGCTTGGAGATGTTTCCAGGAGCGGTCGCCGCATCGAGTGCGCCGGTCGTTACTTCCAGTTTCGTAGAGCCGTCCTTTGCCATCAACGCTCTGGTCGTGAGGCTGGCGGACCCAGAACGGTTGGAATGGAACGGTGTGGTCTGCGTTCTGTACTTAATGCTGTTGGAGCGCAAGCTTGGACCGCCGACCGCGCTGGCCCGGCCATGCACTGCTGTGACACCCTGATCTTTTGGAGCTGTGTTATCTGAACATGCTCCCAGTGTTGCAACTGCGAATAACGAGGCTGCCAGAGTTGTCCGGCGGCTGCGATGAATCATTGCTTCTCCATGAGGCGAAAGGTGCAAGGAAACTCCCCCACCAGAAGGAAGAGGAGTTCGATTGCGCCCAGTATAAACGGATTGCGTTACTCAGCCGTGACCTGACCATTCCCCACAGGTAACGACAAATGCTGTATTTGCCTGTCGTTATTGGAAAGCAAAAAGGCCGGTGCAAACCGCCTGACTTCATTGATGTACGCAACATGGTTCGCTTTCTCAAGCTTGGTGCACCTGCCCGGAATAGTACAGGTAACGCTCGGGTCGTGAATGAGCATAAAAAAGAAACGGCCGGTGCTTACGCACCGACCGCCCCCACGCTCGCCACGAGCGCCCTTCGACCAACCGTTACCTTGACCGCTCGAAGGAATTTGAAAGTTCAATGTAAGACCCCCCCGTCTCCGGTCTGTTCCAATAGCGTTCCCTTCTAGGTCACGCTATGTTAAAGCCGTGATCCGACTCACGACGCTAGGCAGAGCAGCCCTGACCGGGCCGGAAGCTTCAGATGTTCACGCTGTACTGGCCCAGCCCAAGAGGTTGGCGCTCCTCGCATACCTCGCACTCTCGCCCGGACAGTGTGGTTCGCGCGAAAAACTGGCCTCACTCTTCTGGGGGGAGTCCGATGAAACGAGTGCGCGCGGTGCGCTTAGAAAAGCGCTTCACTTTCTTCGCGACCGGCTCGGCGCACGTGTCTTTGCCAACGATCAGGGCAGCGATGTAAAACTCAACAGCGGGGCACTCTGGTGCGACGCCGTTGCTTTCCGTCAGGAAATGGACGCCGCCAACTACGAGGCAGCCCTTAGTATTTATCAGGGAGAGCTGCTCCCCGAATGCTGGCTCGAAAATGCTCCGGAATTCGCGCGGTGGATCGAGCACCAGCGTGATGACTTACGCAACAGCGCATCCGCTGCAGCGCTCAAATTGTCGGAAGCGGAATTCCGGAATGACAACCTCGCGAGTGCGATGTTCTGGGCCGGGCGGGCAGAGATTCTCTCCCCCTACAATGAGCAAATCACGGCGCGTGTCATCGCACTGCTCGATGCGGCTGGTGACAGATCATCCGCACTCCAGAAGTATGCGGAACTCACAAACCGTCTCAGGAAGGATTTCGACAGTGAGCCGTCGCCGGAAACGGTAGAGTTGATCGACGCGATCAGGCGGCGAAAGACAGCGACAATGTCAGGGCATGGAACGAAGAAAATGATGACGCCGGTCGCGGGTGTACGCGTGCTTCCGGAATTTCCCTCCGCCCCGATCGGGCTGTCTTCTACAGATGCATTGCACCGGCTTGTTGAAGAGGCTGTGGACGTAATCTTTACAACCGACGCCGCCGGATTCTGTACGTACACAAACAAGGCGGGGTGCACTCTCCTTGGCCTGCGAAAAAGCGAAATCGTTGGAAGACTATTTGTGGATTTCGTCCGGCAGGACTTCCGTATCGAAGCAGTTGCCCTTTACCTGCGCCAGATACAAAAAGGAATTCCAGAAACCTACTTCGAATTCCCGGTTGTCAGTCCTTCAGGCAAGACCGTCTGGCTCGGGCAGCACGTTCGCCTGAGAGTGGAAAATGGAAAACCAGTCGGCACGGAGGCAATCGCACGCGACATCACTGCAACCAGGCAACTGCTCCGCGCAAAAGAGCGCCTGGCTTTGGTTAACGACAGCTGACTCATCGCAGGACTTCAGCTACCTCGGAGGCGTGTCCCTGAGGCTTTACTTTGTCGAAAACTTTCCGGACCACACCTGCCTCATCGATGATAAAGGTCGTGCGCAGAACGCCCGTGTAGGTCACACCGTACATCTCCTTTTCACCGTAAACGCCGTATGCATCCGCGATCTTGTGGCCTTCATCAGCCAGTAACGTGAATGGCAGCTCAAACTTCTGCTTGAATTTCTGGTGTGACTTCACCGAGTCGGGACTTACACCCAGAACAACCGCACCGAGATCCCCGAACCGGGGAAAAGCGTCGCGAAAATCGCACGCTTCCTTGATTCAGCCGGAAGTATTGTCCTTGGGATAGAAGTACAAAATCACTTTCTTCCCGCGAAAATCCTGGAGCGAGACTGTCTTGTCTTCGTCGGTCTGTACTGTGAAATCTGGTGCCCTCTCGCCTTCGCTAATCAAATTCTCTCCCCTCCCATAAGCACGGCCATCAGGGCCTTCTGCACATGCAGACGATTGTGCGCTTCGTCCCATACCCTGCTCTGCGTTCCATCAATAACCTCGGCATGCACTTCTTCGCCGCGATGCGCTGGAAGACAGTGCAGAAAGATCGCGTCCTTCGCCGCCCGGGACATGAGCTTCGAGCTCACCGTAAACCCGGCGAACGCCTTCTCACGCTGCGCCTGCTCTTCTTCCTGCCCCATCGATGCCCAGACGTCAGTATTCACGACATCGGCATCGGCGGCGGCTTCCAATGGATCACGCGACACAGTGATTTTCGCTCTCGTGACTCCGCGCGCAAGAATTTCCGGGTCCGGATCGTAACCCTCGGGACACGCAAGGCGCAGCTCGAAGCCGAGGACGGAGGCGGCATTGATCCATGAGTTCGCCATGTTATTTCCGTCCCCGATCCACGCAATGCGCTTGGTGCGATAGTCGCCGAGCGACTGCTTGACAGTCAGGAGATCGGCAAGAACCTGACAAGGGTGCACGAGATCTGTCAGTCCATTTATCACGGGGATCGTCGCATGCTTCGCGAGTTCCACAACATCGCTGTGAGCGTAAGTGCGAATCATGATTCCATCCACATACCCGGACAAGACCCTGGCCGTATCGGCGATCGGCTCTCCGCGTCCAAGCTGCACGTCCCGGGACGAGAGGAACATGGCATGTCCACCTAGCTGCCAGGTTCCCGCTTCAAATGAAACCCTGGTTCGAGTAGACGACTTTGTGAATATCATCGCCAGTGACTTCCCCGTGAGGGGCTTGGCGGTGTAAGCGCAGGTCCGCATCCGCTCGGCGAGGCCCAGAAGATTGTCTATCTCCTGGGCGGAAAGGTCGGGAATCTCGAGAAAATCGCGTTTCATTGGAGGGGGAGGAATATAACTGCCCGTATCTTGCACTGAGGACACCCATGACACTCGAAATGGTGCCAGTCGTCATTGGCGCGCTGATCTCCCTGCTGGGCATAGGCATCTGTTTTATCGCATTCCAGCCAGAAGCTCTCTGGCCGGTCAGGGAACGGCGACGCCGGATTCGCGCGGAGCCGCACCAGACCGGTCAGTTACTGCTCGGAGTCGGAACGATTTGCATGGGCGCGGCGCTTATGGGCCGTGACACCTGGCGGTACTCGAATATTGTCGTCTTCACCGGGATAGCGCTCATCATCGTCGGGGGAATCATGAACCGCGAATTCCTCAAGGAACTGATTCTCTTCCGTGGCGCCGCGCGCCGAGGGCACGGAACCGATACGAACGAAACGGAGTAAAGCTTACACTCCGCCGTACCATTCATAACCCATATCGCTCCAGTAACCGCCGTTACGAGTTGGCATGAATGCAATCCTGGTGAGGTACTTGGTGTTCTTGTACCCAAGCTTCACTGGCGAGTAGACGCGCGCCGGGGCGCCGTGTGGAGCGCCGAGCATGCGGCCATCGAGACCATATGCAACAACAGTCTGAGGATGCAGCGCACTCTCGATGTCCCAGCTCTCATGATAGTCATCGTCAAAGGACTGGAAGTCAACGTATTTTGCTTCGGGCCTGACCCCAACGAGCTTTGCGATTTCGCGGAGCGTGCATCCCGTCCAGGTCTCGATCGCCGTCCAGCCCTCGACACAATAGTGGTTCACCCGCTCTGACCGGTGAGGAAGCTTCATCAGGTCTTCAAGCGAAAGGCGAATTGGTTTGTCCACCAGTCCTGAAATTTCCAGCGACCACTTCCCGCGCTCCGCTTCGTTCCAGATCGGAACCGTCTTGGAGATGAAATATGCGGGCAGCTTTTCGCCCGCCGGATATGCGTTGGTGAGCGTTGCGTCCGCATGGGAATGCCGAAAGAGAGCTCTTTCCAGCGATTCGTTTTTTCGCTCGGCGTAGCGCAGAAGTTTCTGCGCCCCCTTGGGTCCGCGTGAGTCGCAGGCGGCGAGGAATGCCGCTGAGAACCCAGCTACTCCTTTTATCAGGAATTCACGGCGAAGAATCACTTGCGATCCTCCGAGTTTTTAGGCAGAAGGTTCTGGAACGGTCGCGCATTGCGAGCTTCCGGAGAAAGCGATTTGTCATATCCGCCCGTAACCATGGATCGGATCGAATACGGATCGACTGCGAACACCATGAATACGTGGATCACGCTGAGAATTACGATCAGGGTCATACTTACGAAGTGCCAGTATCTGGCCCAGACATAACCGCCGAAAATGTCTGTGAGAAAGGCGAGCTGCACAGGCTTCCAGATCGCAACACCGGAAAGAACCGTAATGATGCCGAGTAGCGGGAGAACGAAATAGGTCGTCTTCTGTAGCGCGTTGTGCTTTCCCTGGATTGGATGGTCCTTCCTCCGCGCCAGGTAAAAGCGGATCATCTCCTTTGTGTCGCGGATGTCGCCTTTGCGGGGAACAAGATCCCGCCATTCACCGTGCAGGTAAATGAAAGCGAGGTAGAGGAAACCATTTGCCACGAGCACCCACATCATGGCGAGGTGCCAGTTCCGCGCGCCGCCAAGCCATCCGCCAAAGGTGAAAATTCCGGGAATGCGTTTCCCGGCGAATGGGTAGCAGCAGAACGTCTCGCCCCGACGCGCGAAAGCAGGATAGGCGTTAAAAATCCGGAGGCCGCTCCCAACCATGATCGTGACGGCGACAACGCTCACCCAGTGTGTAAGGCGAACGATCCAGTGGTGTCTCTTCTCAGCCATAGCCTGAACACTACACCGGAAACAGAATGTTGCAACTCAGAGCGTCAGGTAAACAAGAAAACTCCGCACTCTCCAAACTTGCGCGACTGGCAGCTCAAAGCACAACTTCGGGCGTGAAACTCAGGTCCTTCCGCGTCTACCGGCGCATGATTGCCTTGCCTGCCCTGTTGCTATCCCTGAACACGGCTCAAGGCTGCGGCAGGAACCCAACACCAGTTTCCGGTCCGATCGCAGTCCCTGCGCCCCGTTCTCAAAACCCGTCGCCAATGTTGGAAAGCGTGCGGCGACACGAACGGATCTCTGCCATTCAGCCTCCGGGAATTGCATTCAGAATCGACTCAGTGTTTTCAAAACCTGTCGATATTTTCATCCCGGAAATACCGGCGCCCAACCTGAAGGCGCCCGACGAGCGTACGCTGCTCGTTCACTTGTTCGGATCCGCATATGTGCCAATGCATGCCGTTGCCCTGGCGGGCTCTCCCTACGTACTTGCGGTCGTCAACCTGGGCGCAGGCTCGTCGGCATACGAACGTCCGCTTT
>JBKJPM010000183.1:0-3806 GCA_046595175.1 Gemmatimonadaceae bacterium | reverse complement strand
GCTGATGGAGGGAAGCAGGCCTTTGCTGATTGAAATTCAGGGACTGGCTGCGAAGGCAGGATTTGGAACGCCGCAGCGAGTAGCAACGGGGTTCGATCAGCGCCGGCTTGCACTGCTACTCGCTGTCATGGAAAAGCGAGCGGGCCTTTCATTCTCACAGCTGGATGTTTTCCTCAATGTCGTCGGCGGTGTTCGCATCCAGGAGCCCGCTGGAGATATCGCCGTAGCTGCATCGCTTGCTTCCAGTGTTTTCGATCGCGCGATTCCGCACCAATCAATGTTTCTTGGTGAGCTCGGTTTGGGCGGAGAGATAAGGCCGGTATCCCAGGCGGAACGACGACTTACGGAAGGGGCGCGCATGGGACTCACCACAGCGTATCTCTCACCGCGCGGAATTCCTTCCAAGGTGCCGAAGGGAATCAAGACCGTTGGAGTCGCGACTGTCGGTGACCTGTTCAAGGCGATCTTCAATTGAGCAAGCCCGACGTCGGTGTAGTAATTGTCGCAGCGGGAAAGGGTGAACGCGCGGGCGGAGCGGAGCTGAAGCAGTTCCGCTGGGTTGCCGGGAAGCCAATGCTGTTGCACAGCGTCCAGCTTTTCCACGCGCGAAATGACGTTGCTATGGTCGTTTGTGTTCTGCCCAAAGACAAAGCTGGAGATCCACCGCCATGGCTTTTTCAATCCGATCTTGATCGCCTGCTCATCTCCGTCGGGGGAAAGGAGAGAAGTCACTCCGTTGCAAATGGTCTGGAGGATCTGCCATCCGACATTTCGGTGATTGTCGTGCACGATGCAGCCCGTCCGCTGGCCACTGCAGCGACTGTGGACCGCGTGATTGCTGCTGCTCGGAAGGGTGTTGGCGCTGTCGCGGCGATCCCCGTGGTGGATACGATTAAGCGGGTCACGGATGATCGAATCTCCGAAACTGTTGACCGGCGGAATCTGTGGCGCGCGCAGACACCGCAGGCATTTCCCCGCGAAATGTTGGAAAAAGCGCACGCCGAGGCGCGGGAGCGTGGCCTGCATGCAACTGACGATGCGGCGCTCTGCGAAATGCTGGGATACCCGGTTGAAATAGTTCTCGGCAGTGAGCGCGCAATGAAGATCACCGATGAGGATGACTTCGCACGCGCTGAAATTCTGAGTATGTTGCCCGGATGAGCGCATCGCCGCGCGCCGTACCGTTCTGGTCGCCCGAGGAAATTGCTGCATCTATTCCAGGTACGATTGCGCACCTGAATGCGCGGATGGTGCTCGCATATCCAACCGAGACTGTATACGGATTTGGAAGCGGTATTGATGCTGAATCTGTTCAGCAGCTGATCGGAATGAAGGGGCGCCCCAAGGGAAAACCATTTCTCCTGCTGATCGCAAACAGTGATATGCTGCACCGTCTTGGCCTGCACATCACGCCCTCAGCATCCGTGCTTGCTGCGCGATTCTGGCCGGGTCCCCTAACACTCGTTCTTCCAGGGGGAGAGCGCCGAGTCCCCAGCGAGCTGCGTGGACCTGAAGGTGGAATAGCCGTGCGGTGGACTCCGCATCCTGCGCTGACGCGATTGATTCTGGCTTATGGCGAACCGATTACGTCCACAAGCGCTAACCGCCCACGAGTTCCTGCTGCAATGTCGGCCGGCGAGATTGTGGATCAATGGAGAGACATCGTTGCGCGGGGAACATTGCGCGTGCTCGACGGCGGAAGACTTTCCCCGTCGGAACCCTCCACGGTTGTTGATTGCTCCGGCAAGCGACCGCGCGTTATTCGTCCGGGTGCGATCTCGGCCGATCTGCTGCGTCAAAGTGTTCCGGATCTCGTTGGCGACGCGTGAAGCGAATTCTTTTCCTATGCACCGGCAACACTTGCCGAAGTCCGCTGGCTGAAGGAATTGCGCGCAGGATTCTCACTGATTCGCTGCACAACAATATCGAGGCGGCGAGTGCCGGAACCGATGCATGGGATGACGGAGCCGCAACCGACGAAGCGCTGCTGGTGGGAATTGAGCGAGGACTCGATATCGGCGCGCACAGGTCGCGGAAGCTCACGCGCGAAATTGTTCGCGACGCGGACCTG
Organism: Gemmatimonadaceae bacterium; assembly: GCA_046595175.1. GTDB lineage: Bacteria > Gemmatimonadota > Gemmatimonadetes > Gemmatimonadales > Gemmatimonadaceae > UBA4720. The sequence continues at coordinate 1,735 of JBKJPM010000183.1, read as the reverse complement.
ATACTGGCCATGGGACCGCAGCATCTCAATTCTGCAAGACGGCTCGGTGGGGAAGATAAGTCGCATCTTCTTTCCCAGTATGCAGCCAGCGGTGATTCTGATCGCGCCATTCGCGATCCCTTCGGCGGAAACCTCGAAGCCTATCGCTCAACTGCGGATGACCTCCAGACGCAGGTGCAGCTCGCCATCGATCGATTCCTGCGCGAAAGTACCACAGAATGAACCCGGGCAGACTGGTTCTACTGGGCCATCCCGTTTCACATAGTGTTTCCCCGCGCATGCAGAACGCCGCCCTCAAAGCGGCGAAAATTGACATGCGGTATGAAGCCCTCGACGTAGAGCCGGCGCATCTATCATCGGTCCTGAGGCGATTGGGCGACGAAGATGCGTCCGGAAATGTCACGCGACCATACAAGCGAGCGGTTTTCGATTTGTGCGATGTATCGACTACCGTGGCTGCGCGCTCGGCAGCAGTCAACACATTCTGGTTCGAGGACGGGCTCCTTCACGGTGACAACACCGATGTAGCCGGTTTCAACAGCGCGGCGCGCGCGCTGGTCCACGACATATTTGAGGGCGAGATTGTGCTGTTCGGTGCAGGTGGCGCGGCCGCTGGTGTTATCCAGGCCTTAAGCGAATGGCCGAATGTAGTCGTGGATATTGTTGCGCGGAATCGTGCTGCCGGGGAGGAGCTTGCATCGCGTTATTCCGATTTCGCGCGCTACATGGAGGTTACCGAGGGGCGGCTCCGTGAGGCGAAACTGGTTGTGAATGCGACGCCAGTCGGACAGGACGATGAATCCGTTCCATTTGATGTCAACGACCTCGCACCATCTGCGAAGGTTTTCGATCTCGTGTACCGCCGAGGGGGTACCATGCTCGTGCGCCGCGCGCGGGCGGCGGGACATGACGCCGAAGATGGTACCATGATGCTTGTAGAGCAGGGTGCGTTGTCGTTCCAGCGGTGGTTCGGCCGGACTCCTGACCGGCGCGCAATGCAATTGGCCATTGCCTGAGGGAAGAACGGTAAACTCACTGCAATTGCCGTGAGTTTCGCATTTTCCAGAATTGCGAGTGTACGCCAAGAGGCGGGCGAAGCGGCACTCGAGTTTCTGTTACCCATTGCATGCGTATCCTGTGAGCGGCTGCTGAATCCCGGCGAACCGGGAGTTGTTTGCGGACTATGCTGGTCCCGGCTTCGGCTTTTGCCGCATCCGCAGTGCTTACGGTGCGGCCACCCGACGGGAGGATCAGGCTGTACATTCTGCGTTCACTTGCCTCCCTACGTTCGCGCTGCTCGCTCAGTCGCCTGGGTACCTGGAGGAACTGCTGGCGAGGTCGTGCATTCGCTTAAATACGCGGGATGGACCCGGGTTGCCGCAGCGATGGCTGAACGAATGAGCAGACTGAGCTGGCCACTGGATGTGATGGAAGAGCGCACCGCTCTCATACCCGTTCCGCTCGGCAGAGCCCGACTCAGGGAGCGCGGCTACAACCAGAGTGAGCGACTTGCTGCGGCTCTGGCTCCCATTTGGAAAGTGAAAGTCTGCGACAATGTTTTGAGGCGCACACGAGCTACCGTCTCCCAGACCGAGTTGACACCAGATCAGCGAAAAAGCAACGTTGCCGGCGCTTTCGAGGTGGTACTCGAAAAGCGGCAGCAGATTCGCGGAGCCCATCTAGTTATTATCGATGATGTAATGACGACTTCGGCGACGCTCAACGCCTGCGCCGC
>JBKJPM010000152.1:0-9952 GCA_046595175.1 Gemmatimonadaceae bacterium | reverse complement strand
CATTCCAATGATCGGAAAAAACTGTAACGGCTGCCGCTTGTTGGCGGTCGTTTTTTTGTGGGCTAATGAGATTGGAGTTTCGGTGCTCCAGAGCAGCGTCTGGAGCCGGCCCATTATGCGACAAAAGATGTAAGCCCAGGCACCGGCGAAGCTAGCTGCGGCGGAGCATCGAAGCGACAGTCGTGGGCGCTGAACTCTGTGCGGCGTTGTTTCGCGGTCTATTCGTCAGAGCGATAACTTTCTTTCATGATCATTGTCTTATTGGGACCGCCTGGGGCGGGCAAGGGGACGCAGGGCGAGCGTATAGCCGAGCGGTTGGGGATACCAAAGATCGCGACAGGCGATGTGCTGCGCGCTGCGCTGCGCGATGGGACCAAGCTCGGCGTCGAAGCCAAATCGTTCATGGATCGCGGGGACCTTGTTCCCGATCGCGTGATTCTCGGGATCATGAAGGAGGCGATGAACTCGAAGGAAGCTTCGAAGGGTGCCATTCTGGACGGCGTGGTGCGCACGGTCCCGCAGGCGGAAGGGCTCGGAATGATGCTCGCGGAGCTCGGGAAAAAAATTCATTCGGTGCTGCTCTTCAAGATCGATGATGAGGAGCTCGTTGCGCGTTTGAGTGGGCGTACTGTGTGCGAGAAATGCCAGACTCCCTATAGCGGCAGGCAACCAGGAGAAACGTGCGAGAAGTGCGGAGGAAAGCTTGTTCGCCGCAAGGATGATGAGCCGGACTCAATTCGCAATCGTCTCTCGGTTTATCGCGCGCAGACCGAGCCCGTCATCGACTGGTACAAGAAGAATGACGGGAAGATTCTGGAGATCGAAGCGACGGGATCACTCGACGATGTCACTGCTCGCGCAATGAAAGCTCTGGAAGAATGATTCAGCTAAAGTCTTCGCGGGAGATAGACATCATGGCGCGGGGAGGAGCGATCCTCGCTGCCACAGTTGCACTGCTCGAGCGCGAAGCACGCGCGGGAATGTCCACGGCTGATCTCGACAAGATTGCGGAAGATTTCATTCGTGGACACCCTGGGGCAACTCCGGCCTTCAAGGGACTCTACAATTTTCCGGCGAGCATTTGCACGTCCATCAATCACGAGATTGTACACGGAATCCCGTCGAAGAAGCGAGTGCTGCGGGATGGGGATCTGGTGTCCATCGATATTGGAGTGCAGCTCGAGGGGTACTATACGGACTCGGCGACGACGGTGCCGGTAGGCAAGGTGCCGGAAGAATCAGAGCGACTCTTGCGGGTAACTCGTGAGGCGCTGCAGGCCGGAATCAGCCAGGCAACTCCGGAGAATCATCTCGGCGATATCGGGCATGCGATCCAGAAAGTTGTGGAAGCTGCTGGCTTTACCGTTGTTCGTGATCTGGTAGGACACGGAATCGGCGTGGACTTCCACGAAGATCCGCAGGTTCCCAACTATGGAAAGCCGAAGCGTGGCACTCGGCTGGTTCCCGGCCTTACGATCGCTATAGAACCAATGGTGAACATTGGCTCGGCCGAAACGCGCACAATGCCGGACCGGTGGACTGTTGTAAGTGCAGACGGTTCTCGCTCGGCTCACTTCGAGCATACAGTCGCGATAACGGATTCAGGGCCGCGCATTTTGACGCTGGCCGCGTAACGCGGCGAATAAAAAAGGGAGAGCAATCGCTCTCCCTTTTTCTTTTAGTTCATAAGCGGCTACTGAACTGTCTGCTCCTGAATCATCCCGTGCATGAAATGCGGCTTGCCGTCTTTCGGGTCTGGAACGAAACAGATCAGGACATAATTCCCCGGTGTCAGATTCAGCGGAACGGAGACCGACCGTCCTTTCTGGAGTGCGGCAACGCCTCCCATAGCAATTCCAGGTGGGGGGCCATCCATTTTGTCGATCCAGGCGAGGAAATCCTTGCTGGTTTTTCCGGGTGCCAACTGTATGACGGTGAACTCGTGGGGCTGCGCGGCATTGGTCGAAACGGTTAGTCTCTGCCATCCCTTCACGAGCGGATGCGCGAGCTTGAAGTTGTAGTCGATAAGTGAAGCCGTGTTATCGCCCGACGGGAGCGCTGTATTCTTGCCAGCCGGCTTTGACACAAGCAGATCCTTCGACATTCCCTTCATGACGTGGGGAACATGGTCTGGCGTATCCACGAAGCAAACGATTCCGTAATTACCCGGCTCGAGAATTTGCGTTACCTCGGATGCGCCACTCGGGCCGACAGCGTTCGGTCCGCCAACGAAGGCTGCCCAGCGCGGTGGCGGTGCATTCGGCTTTAGCGCCGCGACGAAGTCCTTGACCGTGTGGTTACCGGCAAACTTGAGCAGCTGGGCGTGATGCAGCTGCTGTCCGTGGTTCGCGAAACGCAGTGTTACGAGTCCGGACGCTACTGAAACTGGAGCGTGGAATTTGAAATCTTCAGCGCTGATGTAGATAATCGTGCCGTAATTCACGGCGGTGTTTGTTTGAGCGAATGCCGAACTACCAACCAGCATGGCTCCAGCAACAAGCAAGTTCCTAAAGAGCATTTTTCTCCTCGAATCCTGAAAAAGTGGCGGATCGTGAACTACAATTTTTCAGCCTGCAGGCGACATCGTCAAGAGCGGCCTTTAAGCCAATCCGCCCTCGACGCGTGACCGTACTGAACGGGATATTCCGTCAGTGTCGGCCATCACGCGTTTAAGCTCTTCGGAAATTCTGTTTCCGGCGCTCGAATCCGAGAGTGATTTCAGGTTTACGAGGACGTTGTAGGACGCGCCGCGGGCTCCCGACTCAGCCAGCAGCGCTGCGACGCCTGAATCGGTCAGCGCATTTTGGTTTCCTTTTTCGGCGCAAATGGCAGCCAATCGCGCAACTTCCGCACATGCACGAGTTGTTTCCAGTGGGACCTCCGCAGCGCCGAGAAGCGCACTGTCAATCGCAGCCTGCCGCAGCTTCTTCTGGGCGTCGGTTTCTTTTGGGAGCTTGTACGATTCGCTAACAGCGGCGAAAGCGGCAGCGTCTTTCCGAACGAGTGATGCAAGCCTGATGGAAAGTGTTGTGGCCTTGGCCGCGACTTCCTTCATTTCTGCTTCGACTGAAGCGTATTTCTTCTTACCAATGGTAAGGCCGGCAACCATCTGCACGAGGGAAGCCCCCAGGGCTCCAGCATGTGCGGCCACGCTCCCGCCGCCCGGCACCGGTGACGACGATGCAATCGACGATAGAAAACCGTCCAGGGATGTCGCGCTGCTTGCGGCCTCGCGAACCTTGCGCTCGAGAACCTGCTCGGCTGTGAATTGGGTGAGCTGTAAATGACTTGCAGCCGTGTCGAACAGGGCTTTTTCGGGAACGAGCCCGACGATTTCACTCCAGGTAATGCTCACGCCCTGTAATTCAGCCTCTTTTTTCACCAGGTCGAACACGGTGTGCATTTGAGTTTCCGTCGTATCGACGAGATTCATTGAAACTTGAGCTTGGCCATCGACTTCCATTCCCAGCCCTTTGACGTGCTTGAGTCCGCCGGAGGACTCCCGCACGGCTTTGGCAATTTTCTTTGCAGCCGGAAGATTTTCCGCACCGCCAAGATAAATGTTGTAGGCAACGAGGAATGGGCGCGCGCCGATTGCGACCGCGCCGAACGTGGGGTGACAGGCGCGCGGACCGAAGTCAGGATCGCGATCGGGGTTTGTTCCGATTTCGGCGAGCAGCGTCTCGAATTCCCCGCGGCGGACGTCGGCGAGATTTTTCCGGGACGGACGCGTAGCGGCTCGCTCGTACAGGAACACAGGAACGCCCAGCTCGGCGCCAACGCGCTCGCCGAGCTCCCGTGCAAGCGAGATGCATTCATCCATTGTGGTGTCTTCCAGGGGAATGAACGGGACGACGTCAGCGGCTCCCATTCGAGGGTGTTCGCCCTGATGGACCGTCAGGTCGATCCTTTCGCGCGCTTCGCGAACTCCTGCAAACGCAGCGTCGACCGCTTTCTCAACAGGCACGACAAAAGTCACGACAGTCCGGTTGTGGGATGCGTCGGAGGACACGTCCAGGATCGCCACGCCGTCGATGGACGCGATGGCTTCCCGGATTGCCTGGACAACTTCAGGCCTGCGTCCTTCGGAGAAGTTCGGAACGCATTCTACAAGTTTCATTTCGGATTTATTTGGGTTTTCTGGTCGAGCGGGAAAGATCGCCGCGCTTGTCCGACTCGTGAATTGCCTTGAGGAGCCAGTCGTGAATTTGCGCGTTGCCGGCGATAAGAGGTCCATGAACCGGCTTTGCATCATTGCCTGTCAGGTCCGTGACAACGCCGCCGGCTTCGCGAATGATGAGAATCCCGGCAGCAACATCCCAGGGGGAGAGGCCGAGCTCCCAGAACCCATCGAACTGTCCCGCGGCGACGGTAGCGAGGTCCAGTGCGGCCGATCCCGCGCGACGCACGCCAGCGGTTCCGCGCATTACCGCTTCGAACTGGCCCATGTAGCGGTCGATATATTCGAGATGTTTGAAAGGGAAGCCGGTCCCGACGAGCGCGCGCGACGGATCGGTGATCGCGGAAACGCGAATTGGCTCACCATTCAGAAACGCGCCGCCCTTTCGCGTGGCGGTGTACAAATCCCGCGTTGCAACGTTCAGAATCAGGGCGGCGAGGGCATCTCCGTTGTCGTAGGCGCCGATGGATACCGCGTATTCCGGGTATCCGTGCAGGTAGTTGGTGGTTCCATCGATTGGATCGACAATGAAGGTGAGCCCGTCCAGGCTGACTTCATCGGGCGAAAGCTCTTCTCCTATGATTCGCGCATCCGGATAGGTGGAAAGCAGCCAGTCGGAGATCGCGTGTTCTGCGTTTCTGTCAACCTCGCTGACGAAATCCGCGGTGCCTTTCGTCTCCCACGTGAGCGCGCCGCGGTCTTCCGCGCCGGCTTGAATTACACGCGCCGCCTGCCAGGCGGCACTGGTAATTTCATCCATCAAATTCGTCAGAAGCTCTCGTTTTCCTTGCACCGACAATTTCTCCTCGTAACTTCACAGGAATGTCACGAATTTTCAGCGGTATTCAGCCTTCGGGCGAGCTGCACATAGGCAACTACCTGGGAGCTGTAAAGAACTGGGTTCAGCTGCAGCACAAATACGAATCGTTCTTCTGCGTGGTCGACTACCACGCAATAATTGCGGTCTATGAGCCTGAGGACCTGAAACAGCGTACGAGAGAGATGCTTGTCTCGCTGCTTGCGGCCGGTATCGATCCGTCCAAGTGTACGCTGTTCGTTCAGTCCACTGTGCCGGAACATACCGAGCTCGCGTGGATATTCAACACGGTCACGCCACTGGGCGAGTTGGAGCGTCAAACCCAGTTCAAGGACAAGGCGGGCCGAGGGGAGAGTATCATGGCCGGTATCCTCAACTACCCCGTGCTCCAGGCTGCGGACATTCTATTGTATAAGGCGGACCTTGTCCCTGTGGGCGAAGACCAGGTTCAGCACCTGGAACTAAGTCGGGAAATAGCCCGTAAGTGGAATGGGAGATTCAGCCCCGACAGGCATGTAGCGGGTGCGCCAGGATTTTTTCCGGAGCCGGCTCCATTGCTTACGCCCACGAGGCGCATCATGGGCCTGGACGGGCAGGCAAAGATGTCGAAGTCGCTCGGGAACACGATTGGTTTGCTCGAAGAACCGGCCGCAATCTGGGAAAAGTTGCGTCCCGCGATGACAGATCCCAAACGGGTTCGAAGGACCGATCCTGGCACTCCTGAAGTCTGCAATATCTACCAGCTGCACAAGGCTTTTAGTCCGCCGGAAACCGTGGAACATGTTGCTGTTGAGTGCAGCACTGCCGGGTGGGGCTGCATCGAATGCAAGAAGGTTCTGTTCGAGAACATGGACAGGGAGCTGGTGCCGATTCGGAAACGGGCGGCCGACACTCGAGGGGACACGAAGTTGTTGAACGATGCGACGGCAGCGGGAACGGAACGCGCGACGGAGGTTGCGCGCCATACAATTCGCGAAGTGAAGGAACTGATGGGACTGGCCTGATGGAGCTGATTCTCTTATCCGCGGTAATCGCGCTTTCAATGATTCTGGTAGTCTTCGGACTTCCGGGCCTCTGGATCATGATCGCTTCGGCGGTGTGCTATAGGATACTCGTGCCCGGCCAGCCGATCAGCTGGTTCACCATCGTTGCGATTACGATTCTTGCTCTTTGCGCCGAGGTGTTCGAGTATACGCTGACCGGCAAGTACGCGCGGAAGTACGGTGGCTCGCGCAGGGCTGGCTGGGGTGCGATTATCGGCGGATTCATCGGAATGATGGTTGGAATCCCGATTCCTATAATCGGTTCCGTCATCGGCGCATTTGCGGGATCGTTCATCGGCGCTTTCATTGCTGAGTTATCTGGCGGACAGTCGACTACGGCTGGGGCCACTCGGGTGGCGACAGGTGCGCTGGTGGGACGAGTCGTTGCGACTGCGCTGAAAGTAGGGATCGGATGTGCGATCGCGGCATGGATCCTTGTCGCAGCATGGCGGTAAACAGGGGGAAGACTCGATGGCTGAAGGAATGGTCAACGAAGCGCCAGGCCCTCAGGGGCGATATCACGATGTCGAGTGTCTATGGGAAAGGATCGACCTTTTCGGTTAGATTGCCTTTACGTACGGTGCAGCGGCCGGAAGAATCCATCATCGCAAGCTCGGATCCGCTGCCCCTGGTCTCAGAGCGATAACCCCTAAAAGCAAAGCAATGTTCGATCAAGCTAGGCGCGCGATCGTTATCGTGGGCGCGCAGTGGGGCGATGAAGGAAAGGGAAAACTTGTGGATGTTCTCGCGGAGAACGCGGCATGGGTCGTCCGTTATCAGGGGGGCGCGAATGCCGGACACACAGTGCAGATTGGCGAGAAATCTTTCGTCCTCCACCAGGTTCCCAGTGGAATCCTGCATCCCGGGGTTCGCTGCGCAATCGGGAACGGAGTTGTTCTCGATCCCGCGACTCTATTTACGGAGATCGATGAGCTTCGTAACGACGGGATCGATGTGCAGGGTCGTTTGTATGTGAGCGACCGCGCGCATCTCGTGCTCCCGTACCACAAGCTCATTGACTCAAAGAGTTCTGCCAGCAAGGAAATAGGGACAACCGGGCGCGGAATTGGTCCAGCTTATGAGGACAAGATTGCGCGCCGTGGAGTGCGTGTGCTCGACCTCCGGAGAACTGACCGGCTGCGAACACTTGTTGAGCGCGGCGTCGCGCATGCAAATGCGATGCTCCAGGCCGGTGGAGGTTCCGAGCGCGCCTCAGTCGAAGAAACGTTGGAATCTCTGTCGGCGATTTCCGAGCGGCTTCTGGCACTTGCTGAAGACGTAGGACTCGCTGTGCATCGCGCACTCAAGAGCGGTGCTGCTGTCCTGCTCGAAGGAGCGCAGGGATCGCTGCTCGACGTAGACCATGGAACTTATCCATATGTAACGTCGAGCAACACAACATCGGGTGGCGCCGCAACAGGAGCAGGGGTTTCTCCGATGGCGATCGACGCAGTGCTCGGTGTCGTGAAAGCGTACACGACGCGGGTCGGTCACGGTCCGCTCCCAACGGAATTTGAGGAGCCGCTCCAGTCACAGATGCGGAAGCTTGGAAACGAGTTTGGTGCGACGACCGGTCGCGCACGAAGGTGTGGGTGGTTCGATGCGGTGGTTGTGCGCTACGCGGCGCGCATAAACGGGCTGACCGACATTGCAATGACCAAGCTCGATGTGCTCGATACACTCCCGCAAATCGGCCTGTGCACAGGGTATGAGATCGATGGGGAGCTGCACACAGAATTTCCCGGGGATCTCTCGCTGCTGGAGCACGCGGCGCCCAAATACGAATGGTTTGACGGATGGCAAAAGTCCACCGGAGATGCGCGTCAATTGTCGGCCCTGCCATCTCCGGCGCGGAAGTATCTGGACAGGATCGAGGAGCTTGTTGAAACGCGCATCACGTACGTCAGCGTGGGGACAAGGCGGGATCAGATAATCGGGCTGTGAAATACGGAACGGCGAGCCAATGGCTGTTAGCCGAAAGCCCGTAGCCATTAGCCAACCTACCAAGCAACTATCGGCTTACAGCTGTCAGCTATGGGCTACCGGCTCGCAGTTTCGCCTTTTGTGCCTGCTATATTTCGCGACTAATGCCCAACTACCCTGACGTAATGGAGAAACTCGTTTCGCTGTGCAAGCGGCGCGGGTTCATCTTCCAGTCCTCCGAGATTTATGGTGGCACCGGATCCGTATGGGATTACGGCCCGCTCGGCGTGGAGCTGAAGCGCAATCTCAAGGACCGATGGTGGAATGCCATGGTCCGCTCGCGCGAAGATATCGAGGGATTGGATGCCGCTATCCTGATGCATCCGCGCGTTTGGGAGGCGAGCGGTCATGTCGGTGGTTTTGTGGATCCACTAGTGGACTGCAAAAACTGCAAGAAGCGCTTTCGCGCGGACGATCCGAAAATCAAGGGAACACCCGGCACTGCCGACGCGCAGTGTCCTGCGTGCGGAATGAAGGGCACGCTCAGCGAGGCACGCCAGTTCAACCTGATGTTCAAGACCTTCATGGGTCCGCTTGAAGAAAGCGCTTCTGTCGTTTACCTGCGACCGGAAACAGCGCAGGGAATTTACGTAAACTTCCTGAATGTGCAGCAAGCGACGCGCCAGAAAGTACCCTTTGGCATCGCGCAGATCGGCAAGGCGTTTCGCAATGAGATAACTCCGGGCAATTTTATTTTCCGCACTCGCGAATTTGAGCAGATGGAAATGCAGTTCTTCGTCGAGCCGTCCACTGCGGACACATGGTTCGAGTACTGGAAGGCGCAGCGAATGGAATGGCATCGCGGCCTTGGACTCGCTGAAGACCGCCTGATGTTCCACGAACATACGAAGCAAGAGCTTGCACACTACGCGCGCGGCGCGTTCGATGTTCAGTTCGATTTTGGTGGAACGCTGGGCTTTCAGGAAATCGAGGGTGTTCACAATCGCGGCAACTTCGACCTGACACAGCACCAGGAATTTTCCAGGAAGAAGCTGGAGTACTTCGACCAGCCGACCAACACGCGCTTCCTCCCTTTCGTGATCGAGACGTCTGTCGGAGCGGACAGGACCGCGCTTGCCGTTTTGGTGAACGCCTACAGGGAAGAGCAGGTGCAGGGCGAAGACGAGGGCCGCACAGTGCTTGCCCTGGATCCGACTCTCGCCCCTATCAAGGCGGGAATTTTTCCCCTGGTCAAGAAGGATGGAATGCCCGAGATGGCCAAGAAGATTTCCGGTGAGCTCCGGAAGCTCTTTCCGGTTTTTTACGACGACAGCGGCGCCATCGGACGCAGGTACCGCCGGCAGGACGAAATCGGAACCCCGTTCTGCATCACTGTGGACGGTGAGTCGCTCACCAATGGCACGGTGACAGTCCGGTTCCGCGACACACTCGTTCAGGACCGTGTTGACGCTACACGTCTTGGTGAATTCATAACGAGTAAGCTGATCGCGTGATGAACGACGGCCTGGACCGGCTGCGTGAGCGCGGCCAGGCATTCACGGAGGAGATTTCCCGCGAAGGATATCTCGCATATTCCGGCCTCAAGGCAAGCGCAGACCTGCAGGCTATCTACGAGAAATTCAGCGACGTCCTGAACGAAGACTGTCTCACGCTGACCCTGGAGAGTTTTCGTTCAGCGGCCCCGGGAACCGAGTCACGTCGTTCCGCTCGAACTCTTCTCGAATGGCAGGTGGAGGCGCAGGCTTCGCGCCAGCTGGCCGCTGTGGATGAGCGAGAGATCGAATGGGAAGGGAGCGCGGTGGTCCGCACGCGCCATGACGAAGAAATCGCGTATCAGGCTGCTCCAATCGAGATAGGAAACAGCAAGGACAGGGAGCGCCGTCTCGCGATCGATGACGCTCGCGCCGATCTGGTTGCAAAGGTGCATTCTCCTCTCAGGCTTGAGCGGCTGCAGCGTGAAAAGGAAAT
>JBKJPM010000018.1:0-9002 GCA_046595175.1 Gemmatimonadaceae bacterium | reverse complement strand
CCCAGGTTGATCGATCACGCATCAGGTTGAAGCGCGCCGGGATCGGGCAAGCCCCCTCGCGTTGTAGCCGGGGTCGCTGACCCCGGTTGGTCGCATATTGATGAATCAGGCCCAAAGTTCGCGGCAGGCTGACGTAGAGATCAAGTGTCAAATAGCCTGCTCAGCCTGCCCGCCGTGGCGGGCGAAAGCACTTGCTCGCGAAAGCATTCGGAGTTCGGAGTATCGACGCGACCGCGATTCAGACGCGGTGAATGGAAGGAGGCGGGATCGACCGACATAGACAGCGCAACGCGCTGGGCAAAGCCCGATTGAGCTGGGCAGCAAGGGAGTCAAGCCGATGAACGACGCGTCCGGCAGCGAGTCGCGCAGATTGCGCGCGAGGCCGACGATCAAGTCGTATTGGCTGCGGTGCGCTTCATCCGCGATCACAACGATGTTGCGGCGCTCGGAGAGGAGCGGCGCCTTCCCGCCTTTCTCTTCCGGCATGAACTTCTGGATGGTGGTGAAAACCACGCCGCCGCTGGCGACATTGAGCCGCTTTGGGGTGTATTTTATTTCTGAGTGAAGTGCTTGTCGAATTCCTTGAGAATGTTGGGATCGAAGAAGGGCTTCTTTGAGCTCTTGGTGTTACCTGGATCTAAATAGCGAATTTGGCCGAAGCGCGTGTCTTTTAAAAGTCGCTTGCGGATGTCGTGATACTGCTGCGCCTCCTTGAAGTCGCTATAGCGCTTCCGGCATTCCTTGGTCAATCGGCTGTAGTCCCACGGATACCGCTCACGAATCTGTTCCTCCGTGAGTCGAATTGCCGCCGCGCTGGGGTTGTTAGTGAGCTGGACTTCAAGCGCGCCCTTCGCTTTCGATCGGGTGAACTTGACGTCAATATTTACCGTAACTGAGTAGGGCGACGCCGAATTGTCTTCTTCAGGTTCGAGGCTCTCGATGAACGCGAGAAACTTCTTTTCTTCGTGGTTCAGTACGACTGCCTGTGTCTGCTGCGGTAACGAAACGAACGACAACGGCATGAGGTAAAAATTATATTCAGACATGTCGCGCCCGAACCAGCTTTTGGTCGCAGCGACAAAGTTTTTTAGACTGGCGGTGCCGATCTCCTGAAGTCGGACCGGAAATGCGCCTGACCGGTTGTAGAAATGAATTGCGGAGTCCCGCATCTCCAGCAGAGCCTGGATATTCGCCCAGGCGTTTTCATCGAATGCCTTCGACTCAACGAGCTTCTTTGCTAGGTAGTCGATACTGTGGGTGAACGGATTGCCCGAACGAGTGGGCTTGAATTGCAGCTTTTTGCTTTTGGTTCCATCCTTCTTCTTGCGTGGCTCCGTCACGTAGAGCGAGCTGACTTTGTTGTCGTGGTCGGCGAGCCATTTCGCCTTGAGGAGCAGTTCCCAGCCGTTGATCGCAAGCACGGCGAAAGCTTCTTCCCGGTATAGAAAATTCGGTTTGTTGTAGATTTCGATTGCGGCCAGCGTCGCAGCTATCCCGCGATCGAGGAGCTCTCTGGAACGAGCCTTCACGAGAGTCTGGGCATGACTTCTATCTGTTGACCGACGCTTAGACCCGACTGTAAGAGCGGCGCCCTCGTATCCCAAACGAAACCGATACTGTCCAACTTGGCTTTTCGATCGGCTTCCATTTTGCCCCGCTTCAGCTGCGTGCGCTGCGTATTCACCCACTTCCCAAGCTGCTTATTTTTTTTCCAGTGCTGCGGCACTTTGCAGTCGCGATACTTCTGCCGATACGCTAGCAGTTCATCGAAGCGCTGCTCCCAAGACGCCACTGGTGAAAACGCCCAGGTAAACCCGAGCTCGTCGAGACGGTGAGCGCGCGTCGCTAGAATTGGTCGGTTCTTCTTTTTGTCGAAACGCTGTTTCGCAACCCAAGCAGCGAGCTTGGGGTATTCGCGGGACTTCTGCGAGACGTCGACGTGTCCATGCTGCTTCTGGAATTCGAGAAGCTCTTTGAACATTCGTTCCCAGCGGTTGCTAATTGGTTCCCAATCGAAACCGATCTCGTTCAGCGCGCGCTCGTGGGCGGGGTTTAACTCTTTCGTCCGGCGCAGTATTCTCTGCTCGATCGCCCAAGCTGAAAGAGCGCTCTTATGCGGAAAAACAAAATTACCATTGAGTTGTTGAAAGTCTTTCACTTTAGAAAACATCTGCTCCCAATCAGAGGACGAACGACTGCGCTGTGAGTGCGTATGCGGTAAATGCTCGGCGGCCCACGCGAATCCCAGATGTTCCAGCGCTTTCGTACGCTCGGCCGATAACTTGCCTGCTTTGCGAGTCGCGCGCTGCACGGCCACCCAATGAGCCAATTGCGGATTCTCTTTCCAACCCGCTGGCACCCGGCAGTCGCCGTGTGTTTGCTTGAATGCTCTTAGCTGTTCGTATAGGCGTTGCCATTGCGATTGATGTGGCTCCCACTCAAAACCTGCTTCCGAAAGGCGTTTTTCTCTCTCCGCATCCAGCTTGCCATTCTTCCTTTGGAGCCGCTGTGTGGTCATCCAAGCTCGGAGATCTTTAGAAATCCTGCCGTCTGAGCTATTCCGCTGGGATAGCGCGAAGAACGGCCGAGCTCGCTCGAACGTGTTTTCCCACGCAGCATCATGAACTCGCCAGTCAAAACCTATGGCAGCCAGGCAGCGCTGCCGCTCGCGCGATAGTTTATTTTGTCTCCACGCCGATCTCTGACTCGCAACCCACCGACCGAAAACGGGATTCGCGGGCCAAACCTGCGGGACATTGAAATCTCCGTGAATTTTGTAGTACTCCACGAGCTGAAAAAACATCGCATCCCAGACGGACGCTTCGACTCGGTATTTTCCGCCGCTGACGCTTTGCGGGACTTTGCCATGCTTCCAACCGAAGCCGAGTGCGTCCAGTTTGGCTAATTGGTCGGCATTGAGTTTTCCAGCGGCGTGCAACTTTCGCTGGACTGTGCACCAGTGTTTCAGCGGACGGCTAGCGGGGTGCGCTTGATTGAAGTCGCAGGTCCCAGTGACTCGCCGATGTTCGACTAACTCCGCCAGCATCTCGTCCCATGTTTTGTTGCGATTGGGAATCCACGGAAAGCCTACAGCATTCAGTCTTCCTTCAAGATCAACCGGATATTGACCGCTGCGGTGAAGACGCCGCTGCCGTTGGATCCATTCGACGAGGGGTTTGTTATCGCCGCTCGTGACGCGAAAGTTCCGATGTTTGAAGCTCAACAGCTGGTTGAACATTTGTTCCCAACGCGCAAGGTCAGGGCCGAGCACTTCCCATTCGAAGCCGATTTCGTTGAGGCGCTGCTCGTAGTCTGGCCGAAGCTTGCCCTTTCGGCGGCGGTATCTTTGGGCGACGACCCAAGTTCCGAGCCGTCGGTTTTCCTGCCACTTAACGTTGACTCTTGTGTTTTTGAACCGCTCCTTGAACGCACAAAGCTCAGCGAATCGCTGGTCCCAGGTGCCCACTTCGATGTGCCAATCGAAACCAAGCTTGTCGAGCGCGCGGATGCGCTCATCCGACAAACCTCCGGCTTTGCGCCTGAGCCGCTGTGTGGAAACCCATGTAGCTAGGCGCTTGTTCTCAGGCCACTCTTGCGGGACGCGGCAGTTCTTGAAGCGTTGTCTATAATCAAGGAGCGCGAGATAGTTCTCGCGCCAGCGATGTCCTGCCGGGTGCCACTTGAATCCTATCCGATCAAGGAGTGCGATCTTCTCCTCCGAAAGGGTGTAGGCATTTCTCGAAACCCGTTGCTGCACCACCCAATTCGCGAGCTTCTTCCGCTCGCGCAATCGCTTCGGCACGTCACAATGTCCGGAAGTTTCCTTGTACCCAATCAGCTCGCCGTACCGCTCGAACCAAGACTCTCCAATGGCGTCGATACATTCCGCGCTGATGAATCGCTTGAGGTTCTCGAGAGATAATTCGGGACCCAGCACATGCACCTTTTCGCGAAACCGACTGTCATCGAATCCGCCAGTCTTGCCGCGCTCGGTTCGCATGTCGGCGATGACCTGCGCCAGCAAATCGTCGTGCTCTTTGAGCTTCTGAAGAACTACCCAAACCTCGTCGAAACTGCTGCGTAGCACCGCTTGTTCGATGGTCTCATTCCGCGCTTGCTCTACATAAATCGGTACGAGCACGTAACCCACCTCTTTGCCCGGCGACTTGCGCATGGCACGTCCGACGGCCTGAACGATATCAACGGTGCTTCGCCGTGGGCTGAGAAATGCGACCATATCCACAGCCGGCACGTCCACACCCTCAGTGAGACAACGAGCGTTCGAAAGAAGGGCGCGTGAAGTCTGGGCGAACTCACGCATCAGGCGTTCGCGGTGTGCGGTTGGCATCGCGCCATTGATGTGAGCACATTCAAAATCCGGTAGATGCGACTGGATTCCCTCAGCACCGCATGAAGTGAATGATCGGGCTGACTCTACTCTGCTGTGAAAGGTGAAGATTTTTCTTGCTCCATACTTCTCAATAGCGGATCGAACAGCGATCTGATTCGCCACCTATTGCGCCTTGATCTCTTCGCCGCCGACAATCACGACACCGCGTCGTAAGCGCTCATTCGTCACCATCTCCGACGTGACAACGGAAATAAGCACCTTGTAATCCGTGATGATTTCCAGTTCCGCTGCCGTGCTGAACGGCAGCCGGTGGACGACCGGCCCATAGACTTCGGGCACATCCATCGAAAAAACGACTTTCGCGTCTCCGGCTTTATCACGTTGCGCGACTTCATAGTGTCGCGGCGTTGCTGTCATGAATAACCGCCGGTCAGCTGCGATTGCTTCATCACGCAACGCGACGGAGAACTTGATGCCTTCTCGTCCGGCGGTTTTATGCGCTTCGTCAAAGATTGCTAAGTCGAAGCGAAGGCCTCGTGCCGCCTCCTCGACGACGGCACTCGACTGATAGGTCGAGAACAAAAGCTTAACCCCTTGGAAGTCATTGGTCAGAAACGCTCGGACATCGGAACTGTCGGTGCTGACGCGGAATGGAACGTCAGAAGATCGCACGATTAACTCGTCGTTCGCGGTGTCGACCGTCTTATCCGAGCATACGCATCTGTAATCGAGGCTCGTCCACTGAGTCTCGTGTAACCACTCACGCAATGTCTGCGCGAGGAGAGCTAAGGACGGAACCAACACAAGGA
This sequence comes from Gemmatimonadaceae bacterium, assembly GCA_046595175.1. GTDB lineage: Bacteria > Gemmatimonadota > Gemmatimonadetes > Gemmatimonadales > Gemmatimonadaceae > UBA4720. The sequence continues at coordinate 3,842 of JBKJPM010000018.1, read as the reverse complement.
TGCATCGGGCATCCATGCGCTCCGCTAACCATAGAGCTATGAGTGTCTTTCCTGTGCCGCATGCTCGTAGCGCTGTCGCACGCGTTTTGCGCTCAAAAGCGCGAAGGATGCTGTCGACGGCTTCTTGCTGGTCGAGCCGTGGTGTCTTTCGTGGGGCTGCAATCGGTCGCGCAAGTAACCAGGCTTCGATTCGCCGTATGTCCTCAGAGGTGAGTGCTTCGAGATCGTGGCCGCGCACGAACACGACATCGCGACGGCTTTCGGCGATCGCTGAAACATCATCGCAATTCGTGAATAGAAGTCGCAGGTGCGCGAAGTCCGCTAGCCCGAAAAATTTCGAAAGCTCGGTCCAGCTCAGACCAGGACGTCCCGTGCGAAACTTAACCTGATAGCAGACCGTCTCGGCAGAGTGCGTTTCGAATACACCATCTACCCCCATATCCTTAAGGGGCAGTCGAAGCCTGTCTTGAAGCGAAGACGGCACGCTGTCGCCGGGCCATATCTCCCGCGCCCTTGGAATGCGTTGTGTCGCCAGCCAAGCCTCGGCAAACGCTTCGAACACTGCTCCGCGTTCATGCTCAGTCGGCAGTGCGGCGATCCTGCTCTCGATCTCTTGAAACGTCCGCGCCTCACCAACAACCTGCGCGATTAAACTGGAGCGAGCCCAAAGATGACGCGCCGCAGAGTTCACGAAAGGGAATGTAACACACCTAATTTCCCAAATGAGATAAGCGTTCGGCCTTCTACAAGGAGCGTTTCGCGTCGGCGTTCTCGAAAGCTAACCGGCGTGGAATTATCTGAACTCTTGAGCACGCGCGCGGCTTTCGATTTTGACCAAAACCAAAAACGGACGAGGACGAAGCCGGCCATGCCGTGGGGCGCGAGGTGGTGGATGAAGTGCTGCACCCAGGCGAAGTTGGCGTTGCCCCGGGGCGGGACGCCATATTGATGAGCCGAATTGTGCTCCCCCTCCGGGCTTCCCGTCCATGTCGCGTTGCTCCATTGCCAGCGCACGTCGTCGTCTTTGCGGAAATTGTCCTGCGCTCCGCGCACGACCTGCGGGTTAGGCCTGTTTCGTAAAGTCGCGCTTCCGCGCAGGGCAGTGTCGGAGTCGTTGAAAAATGCCGCGACTGTGCTGCTGCGAAGTTTGTCGGCAGCGAGCCCAAGCTTGGCTTCGAAGCCGAGGTTGGCGGTGGAGTTGTTCGAGGAGGAGCGAGCGCGGGCCATGGATGAGCCGCTTTTCTATCGGACGGGGGAAGGAAGTCGAGGGAAATTCTGCCCGGTGGCAAAAGCTGAACGCTGAAAACTGACAAGCTGAAATTGGGGGGGAAGGAAGACTGACGTCGGACGCGATGGGAAGTGACGTTTGACAAATGACGAGTGACGAGAGGATGAATGCACCCGTTCATGCGCGGGCTTCACTCCGCCTTTACGTGGACGAAAGGGATACCGGTGTCCTTTTGCCCTTTCTTTAATTCCTGCCGGGATTTTCTCGCAATTTCCTGGTAGCATCGCTTGAGCGTGATGAGGTGCTTGTCGTCGAGCTCTTCGAGATCGAGCAACGCGGTGTGCGCGCCCACGGTGGCGCGGATCAATTCGTCGAGTTTGATTTGCACGGCTTCACTGTCCCGGTTCTGGGTGTTTTGAATCAGGAACACCATGAGGAAAGTGACGATGGTGGTGCTGGTATTGATAACCAGCTGCCAGGTATCGCTGAAGGCGAAGAGCGGACCGGTGACGGCCCAGACGACGATGATGGCGAGCGCGAGGGTGAAAGTCACGGGTCGGCCGGTGAAGCGTGCGGCGGCTTTCGCGAAAGTATTGAACCATGAGTTTTTCTTCATCCTTGAGAAGTAGCGAAGCCAGTGACATGTGACCAGTGACAAGTGACGGGCGGCAGGCCGCGACGGTAGCGGTAAGCGAGCGGGCTGCGAGCGCATCAGGGAAGGGCGGTTGCTGCAGAACAGCTAGCGCCCCTGCGCCGGTGGAAAGACGAGACGCTCGAAGCCTGGATAAGTATCCGCGGGCCACAGTTCGATGTATTGAATCCACTCGCCTGCAGTGGCCGCGTCTTCGTTCAACTTCTCTTCGTCCATCCGGTTGCGATTGATTGAAAAGACGATGCCATCCTTGAGATATTGCCGTCTCTCGGGTCCGGCTTGTTCGCCTCCATGCAGGCGCTGGGATTCTTTCGTGCGATAGACTTCGTGACCGGCCAGCCAACCATCGCGCGCCAGCTCTCCGCGCAAATCGGTATCGGCCGCGTCCACGCTCGCTTTGCTCCCTTTCTCCCGAGAGGTGCTGATGTTCACGACGTTTATTTTGGTGGGGTCGTTGTCGCACGTGGTGATGAAGTAGGTGCGCGCGCGGGGGAACCTGATGGATGAGTTGGGCACGACGAACTCAAAGACTCCTTTGCCCGCGATCGCGGTGCGCGCGTACTTGAGATCGAGAGGCAGCGTGGATTTTCTCGTCATCTCATCCAGCGACATGCCTGGAGCGGCCGACAAGGTGCCCATGCTGGTGCCCTCGAGCGCGCGCTGCACCAGGTGCCGGGGAGCGTCGCCAAACAGGCCGCCGATGACGGCGGCGGGGATGGCGATGACCGAGCCCGCGATCATGAGAGCCCAGATGCCATAGATGATGGCGTTCTAATGGCGCGCCAGCGCGCCACCGACCGGTCCGGCGCGCGTTTGCGCGGCGACGACGATCTTGAACATGACAGGAACGGCCGAAAATCCGCAGGCGAGGAAGAGCCCGAAGAAGCCAAACATGGCGAAGTAGCGGGCGGTGCCGGAGAGCGGCGCGACACCGGCCGCCTGAAGCACGTTGCCGATGATCGCTGTGCCGATGAGGACGACAAACAGCGACCCGCAAACCATGACGTTTTTGCGCAGAGTCATGACTGCTGAAAGTGGAAAGTAGAAAGGCTAAAGTAGAATGGGAGCGAAGCGGACACAGCCGAAGGCAAAGATGGGGGGCGGCTGAGCCGCCGGTGGTTATTGGTTAAGAGTTATCAGGTTTGGAAAATTCTGAAAACCGAAAAGTGGCGGAGCTGAGCCGGGCGGCGAGGGAATCAATGGAGCGACTGGGGTGGGCGACATAGACGGAATGGAGCGAGCTGGGGAGCCGAGACATGGACGGGGCGCCGCGAGGTAGTGGTAAGCGAGTGGGCTGCGAGCGCATCAAGGCGAAACAAAGGACAGAGGTCAGAGGACAGATGCCCGGCGGAAGGCGGAAACAAAAGGCAAAAGGCAAGAGGCGGAAGACAGGAAAGTAGAATAAAGCCCCGGGGGAACGGAGCGACATAGACGAAGTCCGCAAGGGTGAGTGAGCTGGTGAGTGAGGGAGTCAAAGTGCAAGGCTAAAGTCGAAAGAAGAGGGCGGGCCCCGGTTGGAATACGTCCTGGCATTTATGGGCCAGGTTGTTAAGCTGTGGGCCATGAGCTTGAACGAAATCCTGGAGGCGATTCCCAAATTGTCGTTCGCGGAGAGGCAGCAGCTCGTGCGGCGGGCGATCGAAGCAGATGAGGACTTAACGCCCGAAGAGGAAGCTATCCTGGAAGAACGGCTGAAGGCTTTTCGAGCTGACCCGCAAGACGGTGTCCCCGCAGACTCGCTCAAGGACGCGGTGCTGAAACGACCGAAACCCCGATGATCCTGCAGGTCATCTTTCGACCGAAGGCGGTCGAAGACGTTGCCAGAGCAGCGGGTTGGTACAATGAGCGGTCGTCCGGTCTTGGCGAGGAGTTGATCGACGAGATTCTTCGCGCGACCAATCGCGCCGCGCGCCATCCCGAACTGTTCAGGGTCGTTCGTGCTCATGGTGAAGTGCGTCGCGT
>JBKJPM010000174.1:0-17652 GCA_046595175.1 Gemmatimonadaceae bacterium | reverse complement strand
AAGAACGGCTATGACGAAAAGTTTGGCGCACGGCCACTGAAGCGCGCGATTCAGCGGTACATCGAGGATCCGCTCTCGGAGAAAATTCTGCTTGCGGAGTTTTCGAAGGGGGACGAGGTCGAGGTGGATATTGATGCCGAGGGAAAGAAACTTGATTTTCGGGTGCTTACGGGGACGCCGAAGGCTTGAAGCTTCCTGGTGTTGATTCGGATTGAAAACGCCGGCGTTTGCCGGCGTTTTCTTTTCTGGGAGTTTTACTTAGAGCTACCTCAGCTTCCAGCCTTCGGCGAACTAATGCGGCGAGCCGTGGGCCGGCGCCGCGATACCGAACTTGCCCACGGCCGATGGCTGAAAAAGCCGACTGCTGGAAGCTTAGGTCGTTCTATTTTCGCATTTCTTTTCCAAGCAACGAGTTGGCTGTTAAACGTGTCCAAGATTTAGCCCCGAAACGAAGGACCTTGGATGCCTCTATCTGTGTATATTTCACCAATGCATCGCTCAGCAATCGCCCTGCTCGCGTTACTCGCGGCAGGGTCTCCAGTTTTAGCCCAGGATACCGCGCCGGAAGGTGCGTGTTCAAGGCCCGATTCCATCGGGGTCCGGGGCAACGTACGTGTACCAGAATCCGTGGTTCGCGGCTACGCGGCTTTAACGCCGGGTGTGCAGCTTTCCTTTCGCGACGTGCAGCGTTCCATCAAAGCGGTTTTTGCGACCGGTCAGTACGATGATGTGAAGATTGTCTGCGGCCAGGCCGGTACAAAAAACGTCCTGATCGTCGAAGTGAAAGAGCGCCCGTTGCTTCAGTCGTTCAAGATTGTCGGAGTGGATCGCGTTTCGCAGAAAGACATCAAGGACAGACTCGAGCTGGCAGTTGGTGTTCCAGCCGATCCGGCGAAGATCGCTGCGGGAATTGCGAGAACGGATTCCCTGTACGAATCCAAGGGCTACTACCTCGCCAAGGTCAGCGTCGACAGCACCGTCGCGAACGGGCAGCTCAACATCGTGTACCGGATCGACGAAGGACATCGGCTCGCGATATCGGGCGTCAGGATAAACGGCAATCGGTTTGTTCCCGCGGGAGATATCGTCAGCGTCATGTCCATCAAGCCGGAAGGATTCTTTTTCTACCGCGCGGGTGAGTTTGACGACGAGAAGTACGCCGCAGACCTGAGCGAAAGCATTCCGCAGCTGTACGGCAGCAGGGGTTTCCTGGATTTCCGAATTTTGAGTGATTCCCTGATTGTAGATCGCGAGCATGGCAAGGCCGTCGTAGACATCACGGTGAGTGAAGGACAGCGCTATTCAGTCGGCAGCTTCGAGGTGCTTGGCAACCGGCGGTTCTCGACGGCCGAGGTAAATACCTTCTATCCGTTTGGCCCGACCAGCACGACGACGCTGACGCAGCGAGCTACAGGCGTTGTCCGCCGCGCCTACAAAAATCCTCCGAACACATTCGACCAGTCGCGCTGGACTTCTGCGGAAGAAAAACTGCGCGAAGCCTACAACGATGAAGGCTACATTTACGCGCAGATTCGTCCGGTCATGGACCGGTCAGTGGATGGACGCGGTCGTCCCGTTGTGAACCTGCGCTGGGAAATCGAAGAACGCACACCGGCGATCATCAACCGGATCGAAATCGCCGGGAACGACTACACCACCGAATCCTGCATTCGAGAGCAGATAGTGCTGGCTCCTGGACAGGTATTCAATCGCGCATTCCTGATTCGCAGTTACCAGAACATCTCGAACATGAACTTCTTCGAATCACCCATGCCCGCGCCGGAAACCCGGCCCATAGGCGAGCAGGGTGACGTTGATATCATCTTCAAGGTGAAGGAAAAGCGGACGGGCAACATCAGTTTCGGCGCCTCCATGGGTCAGGGCACAGGCATTGGCGGGTTTGTGGGCCTTGACCAGCCAAATCTGCTGGGCAAGTGCAAGCGCGCGCAGCTGCAGTGGCAGTTCGGTCAGTACATCAACGACTTCAACCTGACTTACAGCGATCCGAACATCCGGCAGACCCGTATCTCCGGCCAGGTTTCGGCTTATCACACACGCTCGCAATTCCAGATTGCAGACCTCGGCCGCTCTACGCGCACTGGCGGACAGATTCAGGTTGGACTTCCAATTCCCAATTCCTTGTACAGTAGACTTCTGGTCTCCTATGGCGGTGAGGCAGTCCGTTACGGAGAGTCGGGACTTTTGGGAACAGTGGCGAACGCCTGCAGCAACTGCTTTCGTTCAACGCTAGGAGTCACCGGGTCGCATGACACCCGAATTGGACTGCCGTTCCCGGTAGACGGTGGCAGCCAGACGATTGTTGCGCAGTTCAATGGCGGACCCCTGGGTGGTACGGCTGCATTCCAGAAATACACGACTGAGCTCCGCTCATATGCGCCGATTGCGTCGCTCGGATCCGGTGCCATAGGGTTGTCGGGAATGACTGTGGTGTTGGGACTCACAGCTCGAGCGGGAACCGTGTTCGGTAATCCCGGACCTTTCCGCTACACGCAGGCATTCTCGCTGGGTGGAACGCAGTACGGGGAACCGCTGCGTGGCTATGAGGAATTCTCGATCACGCCAAACGGGTTCGACCCCACAGCAGGGCAGACACAAGCGAAGCCTGAGTCTTTTGGCAACGCGTTTTTTGCAGGAACCGCGGAGCTCGGTCTTCGCGTGAGTCAGTCGCTGTACATCAATACATTCTTTGATGCCGGCAACGTCTGGAACAACCCGCGCGAGTTTGACCCGACGCGGCTGTTCCGCGGGGCGGGCTTCGGAGCTTCCATTATCAGTCCTCTCGGACCGCTGGGCCTCGACCTGGGGTATGGATTCGACCGTGTCGATGCGCTGGGGAAGCCGAATCCCGGCTGGAAAATGCACTTCAAGCTCGGCCAATTCTTCTAAACCATTCTCGGGGTAACAATGCGCGTTCTCATCAAGTCGGCGGCATTCGCCTTCATAGCCTCACTCGTCGTTGCAGGAGCGTCGTCAGCTCAGGCCACGGCAACGCCGAAGCTCGGCTACATAAACTCAGCACAGATTCTTGCGGACGCACCTGGACGCGCGGCAGCAGAAGCACAATTTGAGAGGGAAGTGGCGGTCTATCGCCAGCAGCTCCAGAGAATGAGTGATTCGCTGCAGCAGATGGACTCGGTGTTTCAGCGCGAAGCTCCACGCCTCGACAGTGCGACACGCGGCACGCGCGGTCGCGCAATCGCAGAACGCGAGCAGAGCTACCAGCAGCGCGCGAACAGTCTGAATCAGCAGATGCAGAACCGTCAGGCCGAGCTGGTCCGTCCAATCATGGAGCAGCTTCAAAAGGTTCTCGAAACTCTCCGCAACGAAGAGCATTACTCGATGATCTTCGACGTCGCGGCAGGCTCCGGAAGTGTGGTAGTTTCCGCAGACAAATCCCTCGACATCACGGCGAAGGTTCTAGCGCGTCTCAAGACCGCGCCGCCTGCCAAGGCGTCCACGGGCAGCACGCTGCAGCAGCAACCCGCAGGAGTTACGCGGAAGTAGGTGAGCGACACGACTGAGATTGGGTCCCGCAGCGGTGAGGGTGTTCGCACTCTCACCGCTGCGGCCATTTCAGAGCTTGTAAAGGGCGAGCTTCACGGCGACGGAAACGTGATAGTTACGGCTTTAGCTCCGCTCGATCGAGCAGAAAAAAGCCATGTTTCCTTTCTTGGGAACTCCAGGTACGCAGCACTCGCGGCAGATACGAAGGCTGGTGTGGTGCTCGTTTCCAGAGAGCTGGAAGCATCGGTTCTCAATGTGCCGGCCCGCATTGTAGTTGCGAAGCCAAACGAAGCTGTGCTGGCTGTCCTTCCTTTCCTATATCCCGAAAATCAAAGAACCGGTGCGATTCACGCGACCGCGATTGTTGGTCGGGGCGCGCGCTTCGGGAAAAATGTCGTTGTCGATGAATATGCGATCGTAGGTGAGGGCGCGAACATTGGCGACAATGTCTGGATCGGAAGCCATGCGGTTATTGGCGATGACGTCCCCATAGGTTCGGGTAGCAGGATTTTTCCGCATGTGACTCTGTATTCCGGGGCGGAGATTGGAGAACGCGTGACGCTGCACTCGGGTGTGCGCATTGCGAGCGACGGGTTTGGCTACGTCCAGCGCGACGGTAGACATGAAAAGATTCCGCACGTCGGGCGCTGCATTATCGGAAACGACGTCGAGATCGGTGCCAATAGCACGATCGACAGGGGAAGCGTTGACGATACTGTGATTGGTGCCGGAACCAAGATCGACAATCTTGTTCAAATTGGTCACAACTGCAGGATTGGTCGCGTGTGCCTGATCGTGGCGCAGGCTGGAATTTCTGGATCTGTGCGCATCGAGGACGGATGCATCATTGCCGGGCAGGCGGGCCTTGGTGGACATATCACGATCGGTAAGGGAGCTCGTATCGGGGGGCAGGCGGGAGTGTTTGGAGATGTTCCGGCAGGCGAATCCTGGTCAGGCTATCCCGCGCGTCCGCACAGGGAATCACTGCGCACGACGGGGGCGTTGTTCAAGCTTGCGGGAATGCTGAAGCGAATTGAAAAACTTCTTGAAGAGAACGAGAAAGCTTGAGCCGCCGCACGATAGCCCGCCCTGCAACACTGGATGGGATCGGACTACATCTCGGCCAGCCATGCACGCTCACCTTTGTACCAGCCAAATCAGGCGCCGGAATATCGTTCTCGCGCAGCGACAGGCCGAATGTACCCGCAATTCCTGCGCGTGTAGGTGAGGTAACTGCCAGCGACCGCCGTACGCAGATCGGAAAGGGAAAAGACGCGATTCATACAGTCGAGCATGTCCTTGCAGCCGTAGCCGCGCTTTCTATTGACGACCTGCAAATTGAGATGGACGGACCCGAGCCCCCGATCATGGATGGAAGCGCCGCGCCATTTCTCGACGTGTTGACGGCCGCCGGGATCAAGGAGCAGGACGGCGAACCGGACTACCTGAGACTAGCCGAGCCGGTGCGAATAATTGACGGCACTTCCAGCTATGAAGCGTATCCCGCCGACAATCTTGAGCTGGATGTCTCGATCGAGTTCGACCATCCAAAGATTGGAAAGCAGCACGGAAACTTCGTCGTTACGGAAGAGTCCTTTCGGAGCGAGCTGGCTGCTGCCAGAACTTTCGGATTCGTCCGCGAGGTCGAGGCACTGAGGGCGAAGGGACTCATTCAGGGCGCGTCGCTTGACAATGCAATAGTGCTGGATGATTCTCACCTGGTGAGCGGCCCGCTCCGATGGGACGATGAATTTGTACGCCATAAGGCATTGGATTGTGTGGGCGATCTGGCCCTCGCAGGAGCTCGCGTAAAGGCCAGGATCATTGCAGTGAAGCCAAGTCACCGTGGCACTGTTACCTTAGTGCGCGAGATGGTAAAAGCCGCCGTAAAGGAGAAGAAGGTGAAGAAGACGTATACGATTGATGACATCATGAAGGTACTGGCCCACCGCTATCCCTTTCTGCTTGTAGACCGAATCATCGAGGTTGACGAGGAGAACAAGCGGATTGTAGGCCTCAAGAACGTCACGATTAACGAGCCATTTTTTCAGGGACACTTTCCGGGGCATCCGATCATGCCGGGCGTGCTCATAATCGAGGCCATGGCGCAGGTGGGCGGAATGCTGCTGATGGGATCGCTCACCGATCCGGACAGCAAGGTCGTGTACTTCATGTCGCTCGATAACGTGAAGTTCCGGAAGCCCGTCAGGCCGGGCGACCAAATTCGCTTCGAGCTGGAACTGGTTCAGGTCCGCGGCCCCGTTTGCAAGATGCGCGGTGTCGGCAAGGTGGACGGCGAGATCGTCGCGGAAGCGGACATGGCAGCCATGGTGCGCGACAGGTGAAGGGACAGCAGATACATCCAACTGCAGAAATTGCGCAGGATGCACACATCGGCAAGAATGTTGAGGTCGGCGCGTTTGCTTACGTAGGTCCCAACTGCGAAGTTGGGGACGGATGCGTAATTTCCACGCGCGCTCTCCTTGAGCGCAATGTCATTCTCGGCAACAACGTCAAGGTCGGTTCAGCGACGATTCTTGGCGGAGCCCCGCAGGACCTGAAATACTCGGGCGAAGAGACCCGAGTGGAGATCGGTGAGGGGACCATCATCCGCGAGTTCACTACAATCAATCGTGGAACTGCGCACTCGATGAAGACGAGCGTGGGGAAGAACTGCTTCATCATGTCGTATGTACACCTGGCCCACGATTGTCATGTAGGCGACGGGGTCATCATCGCCAACGCTGTGCAGCTTGCAGGGCATGTGACCGTAGAGGACAAGGCGAACATTGCAGGTGTTACCGCCGTGCATCAGTTCGTCCGTATCGGACGACACAGCTTCATCGGAGGATGCTCCCGTGTGGTTAAGGACATCCCGCCATTTCTCAAGGCGGTGGGCAATCCTGTAAAGCTTTACGGCTTGAACACTGTCGGCCTGCAGCGCAGTGGATTTCCAGACGAGGTGACACTGGAACTGAAACGGGCGTACCGGTTGTTCTTCCGTTCTGACCTCAACGTTTCACAGGCACTCGAGCGCGCCAACGGAGAGCTGCACCAGTACGATGAAGTGAAGGAGCTGATCAGCTTTGTTGAGGCAAGCGGGCGCGGGGTGGTTATTTGAGCGGTACCCCGCGTATTGGGGTCGTTGGTGCAGGGAGTCTCGGATACCATCACATCCGTATTCTGGGCGAAACGCCGAATGTCCAGTTCACCGGATTTTCGGAGACAAATGCTGAACGAGCGGCGAAGGTCAGCGAAGAACTCGGAACGAGGAATCTTCCGCTCGATGAGCTGATAGCGGCGTCCGATGCGCTCACCATTGTCGTGCCGACGCCGCTACATCACGAAATCGCAAAGGCTGCCCTGGCTCGGGGGAAGCACGTGTTCATTGAGAAGCCGATCACTGTTACACTGGAGCAGGCTGACGAGCTCCTCCATATCGCGGAGCGGAATGGAAGCATCATTCAGATCGGTCATGTGGAGAGATTCAACCAGGCTGTGAGAGCCGCGCTTCCATACATATCAGATGCACGCTTCATAGAGAGTGAGCGTTTGGCGGGCTTCAATCCCCGCGGCAGCGATGTGGCGGTCGTGCTCGACCTCATGATTCACGACATTGACCTGATTCTCACGCTCGTGTCCTCGCCTGCAGCCAGCATTTCCGCGGTTGGAGTTCCGGTGCTGACTCCAACGCTGGACATCGCCAACGCTCGTATAACATTCGAGTCGGGCGCGGTTGCCAATATCACGAGCAGCAGAATCTCACGTGATCGAGTGAGGAAGATCAGGATCTTCCAGCAGAGCGGATACATATCGCTCGATCTAGCGGCAGGGCGCGGAGATTTTTTCCGCTTAAAGTCCGGGCTCAACCTGGAAGAGCTCACGCTCGCTCCCCTGGACATGCTGCAGATCGTGGATCACGTCTCGCTTACTGCGCCCGAGGGTGAGCCACTGCGTCTGGAGTTCGAGAGTTTCGTTGAGGCGCTTGCAGGCCGCGGACCCGTGACCGTCACAGGACAGGATGGGAGGCGCGCACTGGATATTGCGCTTCGCATAGTTACGGAGATCGAGCGAACGCTTCCATCAATTGCGGCCGGTTCTGCGCCGTTCCCACGTGCGTGAGGTACTGTTTGTAGCAGGGGAGGCATCGGGTGATCTGCACGCTGCAGGTGTAGCGCAGGAGCTTGCCAGGCTTCGTCCCGATCTGAAGCTCACGGCAATTGGCGGCGATCGTCTCGCAGCCGCGGGAGCCGAGATAATCGAGCGTTACGACGAAATGGCGGTGATGGGCTTCGTTGAAATTATCCGCACAATTCCTGATCACTTCCTGCTGCTCCGCCGCTTGGCTGCCAGGCTACAAAGTGGAAAAGTCGCGCTCCTCGTGCTCATTGATTATCCGGGCTTTAACCTGAAGCTCGCCGAGGAGGCGTCTAGGGCTGGTGTACCCGTACTGTACTATGTCACGCCGCAGGTCTGGGCGTGGGGAGCGGCGAGGCTTCCGACTCTAAGGCGGCTGGTTCAACGCGCTGCAGTGATTCTCCCCTTTGAAGAGAATCTGCTGAGAGGTCACGGGATTCCCGCAGAATTTGTGGGTCACCCCCTGCTTGATCGAGCTGGAGACCTCCCTTCGAAAGCAGAGGCACGTGCCCGTCTTGGAATTGGAAGCGAAGAGAGAGTTCTTGCGCTTTTCCCCGGGAGCCGCGCGCAGGAGATTGAAAGGCACCTTGAAGATTTCGTGGCAACCGCGTCGCGACTGGAAAATGAGTTCCGGGGATTGCGCGTGATCGTGAGTGCGGCTTCCACCGTGAACATTCCGCCGGGGGAGTGTCCGTATCAGATTGTTGCTTCCGATCCGTTCACAGTTCTTCGCGCAGCGGACGCCGCGCTGTGCAAGAGTGGAACTACGACGCTCGAAGCCGCCATCTGCGGATGTCCGCTGGTTGTAGCGTATCGCACTGGGACGATCTCGTATCTCCTGGCCAGACAGTTCGTCAAGATTCCGCATATCGCGCTCGTAAACGTTGTAGCGGGCCGGGAAGTGGCAAAGGAATTCGTCCAGGACGGACTTGATCCTGAGAAAGTAGCCGCCGCGCTGGTGCCGCTCCTGACGGTTGGGTCGCCGGAGCGAGTGCGGTTGCTGGAAGCACTGGATGAAGTACGCAGTAAACTTGGAGAGCCCGGTGCAGCGGGGCGCGTGGCGCAGATGGCGAGTGAGATGGTGAAGTGAGTGATTGATTCACTCATTGTTGGATTCGCGGGACTGTTAATCCGCTGCCTTGCGCTTACATGGCGGATTAGAGTTACGCATGGAGAGCATCTTCACTCACTTAGGTCAGCAGGAAAGCCATTCATTTTCGCGCTTTGGCACGGCCAGCTGCTTCCTTTGCTTTGGCACCACAGGAATCAGGGAATCGCCCTCGTCATCAGCGAGCACCGGGACGGAGAGCGAATCGCGAGAGTCGCGACCGGTCTCGGATATGAACTTGTCCGCGGATCATCCACGAGAGGTGGCGGAAGGGCGCTCATTCAACTTTCCCGCGTTCTCGAATCGGGGCGGGAAGCCGCAATAACACCCGACGGACCAAAGGGTCCGGCACGCACTGTTGCACAGGGAGTGGTCGTCGCCGCTCAGCGATCAGGCGCTGCAATCCTTCCTATCGGTGTCACCGCCAGTCACGCATGGAGGATCGGCAGCTGGGACTCGTTCATGATTCCCAAACCATTCGCGCGTGTCGTTGTGGGGTATTCTGAACCCATCCAAATAGTGGCTTCAGGTAGCGACGCGGCCCTGCAAATGATGGGAGACGTGAAGGCGGGCATCGATGCGGCGGAGCAATCGGCCGTGGTTGCCGGATGAACGGCTCTGGTTTGTTATATGGAACATCGGCGACCGCGCGTGCAGCCAGGACTATGCTGCGGCCGCTATCCGCGCTGTACGGACTTATTGTGGGAGTGCGGAATTCGCTTTACGACTCCGATCGACTTCGCAGCGTTCGAGCGGAAATTCCTGTGATTAGCGTGGGCAATCTTTCAGTGGGCGGAACTGGAAAAACTCCGGTCACTGCCTGGCTTGCGGCAAAAATTGCGGCCGGGGGAGAGAAGCCTGCCATTGTACTGCGCGGATATGGCGGTGACGAGGAGCGCGTTCACGCGCATTTGAATCCGGAAGTTCCTGTTGTTGTGAATGCGGTGCGGGCAGATGGAGTGGCCGAAGCACGAAGTATGGGAGCTACGATCGCTCTGCTGGATGACGCATTTCAGCACCGTCGCATGAAGCGCGACGCGGACATTGTGTTGTTGAGCGCCGAGCGATGGAATGAAAAAATGGCGCTTCTTCCTGCCGGCGAGTTACGGGAGCCGCTCTCCGCACTGGCGCGCGCATCGCTTGTCATCGTAATCCGCAAGTCTGCACCTCGCGATCAGGCCCTTGCAATTGAAAAAGCAATTCGCAGCCGGTTTCGCGACCTGCCGGTCGCCGTCGCCCTGCTCGCACCGGAGACGCTGCGCGACCGGAACGGGAATGAAATTCCCCTTTCGATGCTGCGGGAAAGCACCGTGCTCGCGCTATCCGCTGTTGGTGATAACATCGCGTTCCAGCGGCAGATTGGAGCGCTCGTCGCGGACGTGCGCTTCAGAACATTCCCCGACCATCATGCATTTTCGGGGAACGAGACAGCCCAGTTGGCCAGGGAATCGGCCACTGTTCAGTTCGTGATTTGCACCCTCAAGGACGCAGTAAAACTGTGGCCGAACTGGCCTGCCGATGCGAAGCCATTGTGGTATGTTTCTCAGGCTTTAGTGCTGGAAAGCGGGGCTGGCGCTCTTGATGATCTCATTGGCAAAGTTACCGCAATAAAACGGAACTAACCTCAAACTGGCGGCTCTCAAATGCCGTCGGATTCCAAAACAAAACGTGACTGACCTTTATCGTCTCCCAACTCATAAAATCGTCCGTCCTGACAAGGACACGTTTCTAGACGAACAAAATCCGTTCGAAGGGATGATGTCCCGCTTCGATCGTGCCGCCGAGCTACTCGATCTTGAGCCGGGCATCTACAAGATTCTTCGTCACCCTGAGAAGCAGATTATTGTTTCGCTTCCCGTGACCCGCGACAACGGCGAGGTCGAGGTTTACACCGGCTATCGCGTCTTGTACAACACTTCGCGAGGTCCTGCAAAAGGCGGCATCCGGTTCGACCTTCAGGTGACTCTCGAGGAAGTAAAGGCGCTCGCCGCGTGGATGACATGGAAGTGCGCTGTGGTGAATATCCCGTTCGGCGGAGCGAAAGGTGGCGTCATTTGCGATCCCACCTCAATGAGCGCTACCGAGCTTGAGCGACTGACGCGAAGGTATACGTCGGGAATCATGGCGACACTTGGACCTGACTCCGACGTTCCAGCACCCGATGTCAACACCAACGAGCGTGTCATGGCCTGGATCATGGATACCTACTCCATGCGCGTAGGTCACACGGTAACAGCAGTTGTCACTGGAAAGCCTGTGGAGATGGGCGGATCGCTCGGACGTAGGGAAGCGACGGGGCGTGGCTGCATGTTCGTGACGAAAGCAGCGCTAGGCCACCTCGGATTACCCGTGGAGGGAACCACGGTAGCAATTCAGGGTTTTGGAAATGTCGGCTCGGTCGCGGCGCAGCTGCTCCAGCGGGAAGGGTGCAAGATTGTCGCAATCGGAGATCGGGCGAACTCCATATACAATGCGAAGGGGATTAACATCGACGAAGCAATCGCCCACGCACAAAAGAACAAGTCCCTCGATGGGTACAAGGGCGGCGATGCGATCAACGCAGCGGACCTGCTCACGCTGGACGTGGATGTTCTGCTCCCTGCTGCTCTGGAAAATGTCATCACCACGAAAAACGCGCACGACATCCGTGCAAAGATTATTTGCGAAGGCGCAAACGGTCCGACTACTGCGGCCGCGGATTCCATCCTGGAAGAAAAGGGCATCTTCGTCATTCCCGACATTCTTGCCAACGCCGGCGGAGTGACTGTTTCCTACTTCGAGTGGGTTCAGGACCGGGGCGGATACTTCTGGACGGAGGATCTCGTCAACGAACGTCTTCGCGACATCATGGCGAAGAGTTTCGCCGACGTCCTGCAGCTATCCAAGCAGCATCGTGTGAACATGCGCACTGCGGCCTATATGCTCTCAATCAGCAGGGTGGCCACGGTTCATCGCCTGCGTGGCATCTTTGCGTAAATGCGCTTCATAGTGGCCGTGGTCGGGAAGCCTCGCGACTCGGCGCTTGCCGCAGCAATCAGCGACTATGAGACTCGGGCGGCGCGGTATTGGCCGCTCGAAGTACATGAGGTGAAGGAAGAACGCGGAAAATCATCGCCGGCATAGGTTGTAAGGCGCGAGAGTGAGAAGCTTCTCGCTGCTATTCCGGCCGGCGCGGGTGTCATTGTATGCGATGCAACGGGCGACTCATTTACATCCGAAGAGTTTTCAGCCTGGATGCAGACCTCGCGCGAATCAGCGAGAGATATTGCGATAGTCATTGGAGGCGCGCACGGTCTTTCTACGGAGCTAAAATCGCGTGCGTCACGCCGCATCTCGATGGGTGGATGGACGCTTCCGCACGAGATGGCCCGCCTTGTTCTTGCGGAGCAGATGTACCGCGCGGGAACAATCGTACGCGGCGAACCCTATCACAAAGCCTGAGATGAGTGACTGGTTTCAGGACTGGTTCGGCGAGGAATATCTCGCTCTCTATCCACATCGCGACGAATCCGAGGCGCAGCATGCCGTCGAGATGATAGAGAGAGAGCTCGGAACGCGGCGCGTGAATCGCGTTCTCGACCTCGCATGCGGAGCTGGGAGGCACACGCGGCCACTCGCTGACAGGTGGTGGACGGTTGGCCTGGACCTTTCCGCTGTTCTCCTCAAGGTGGCACACTCGGCGGAGCCTGAGGGAAATTATGTGCGCGGGGATATGCGCGTTCTTCCTTTCTCCGATCGCTCTTTCGACCTTTGCGTAAATCTTTTTACCAGCTTTGGATATTTCGAGTCCGATGCCCAGCATCTCCGGGTCCTTGCTGAGGTTGCGAGAGTCGTGGACATAGGCGGAACATTCGTGCTCGATTTTCTCAACAGCAAATCCCTGGGACCAAACCTGGTTGCATCGGACGAGCGACGAGTGGGCGACCAGGTTGTGGAACAGAGACGCATGATCACGCCCGATGGCCGCTTTGTTCAGAAGACCATTTCGCTATCTGGTTCCGAAAAGAAATTCATTGAGCGCGTGCGCCTGTTTTCGGTGGAAGAACTTGAAATGATGCTGGAGGAGAGTGGGTTCGCCGTCTGCGCAAAAAAGGGTGATTACCTGGGCGGCCCTCTTACCGACCAGTCGCCGCGCGCAATCCTGTTCGCTGTTCGAGAGTAGGCATGCGCGTAATCACTGACTCTCTCGGCGGTTTACACCTTACACAGTCCTTTGTTGATGGGGTGGCATCTCCACGCTGGTACCCCTCGATTGAGGGCAGCGGACTGCGGGACTTCGTTTCAACGAACGCCGCAAGTGTTGCGTCCGAATTTGCCGTCCGGAACTGGCTGGAATCGTTATCGGACGCTTTTGGATCTGCATCTTCACCCGCTCGCGCGAGATTGGAACGGGCTGCGAAAGGTGGAATCGTGGTTACGACAGGTCAGCAGCCGGGACTTTTCGGCGGTCCTGTATACACGCTTTCGAAAGCTCTGACAGCGCTCGCTCTGGCCGACGACCTTGAAAAAGTGACAGGCCTTCCTGTTGCGCCGGTTTTCTGGGCAGCTACAGATGATGCCGATTTTGCGGAGTCGAGCAGCGTTGTTGTCCCGTCCGGTGAGGGAGCGATTGAGCTTCGCGTGCAGAAGAGGGACGACGTGCAGCGTCCGTTAACGGATGAACCACTACCGGAAATCCACGCGGCACTCGATGAATTCTTGCGTGGCGTCGGATCCAGCTCGAATTCGCAGGTCGTAGAGCTTGTGCGCGATGCATACACGCGGGCCGGCACAGTTGGCGGTTCCTATGTCATGCTGCTGCGGGGAATTTTGGAGCCGATTGGTATTGCTGTGCTCGATGCCGCACATCCGCAGGTACGACAGGCGGGGCATCCTCTCCTGGTGCTAGCGCTGGAGAGAGCCGAGGGAGTGGCTGAGCGACTTGCGGTACGAAACTCGGAGATCAAGGCAGCAGGATTCAAGGTCCAGGTCCGCGAGGTCAAGGGACGTTCCCTTGTGTTCAGGTATTCGTCGGAAGGGAAGGAGCGTATTTCAATCGCTCATGCTCTGGTATCAAGCGCGCTGAAGCCGGGCGAATTGAGCGCCACAGTTCTTCTGCGCCCGATAATGGAGCGCGCGATTCTGCCGACTGCGGCCTACGTGGCTGGTCCGGCGGAAGTTGCGTACTTCGCGCAAGTGAGCGCGGTGGCGGATGCGCTGGGCGCAAAGCAGCCGATTGTTGTTCCTCGCTGGTCTGGCACGATTCTCGAACCCCGTGTGGACAGGATTCTCGAGCGGTACAAACTCAAGCCGGAAGATTTCGCCGACCCGCATGCGCTGGAGACGACACAGGCCAGGGCGTCGATTCCTGAAAGGGTGCAGACGCTTCTTGCAAGTATGCGGCAATCGACGGCCTCGATCGCTGCGGATTCGCTCTCGGATGACAAACTAGCGCCTGAGGCTGTATTGACTGGATTGCAGCGCGACTTGAATCACAGGATCGACCGGTTTGAGCGACGTGTTGCGGCGGCAGTCAAACGCGACGGTACGCAGGAGCTGCGAGACCTGCAGGCGGCGAGAGCTTCACTCTATCCACTTGGAAAGCCACAGGAGCGGGCGGTCAGTTTTGTTGCGCTGCTGGCGCGCTACGGCAATGAACTGAGGTCGCAGATGTTCGATGCAGCGTGTCAGTATGTTGCGGGACTGAAATGACCGGGAAGCCTCGCGCCAGCGCGTCATTTCTCGTGGCGTCCGGAATTTTCCTGAGCCGGATCGCCGGGCTCGTGCGCCAGAAATTCTTTGCATACTACTTCGGAACCTCGATTGCGGCGGATGCATTCAACGCCGCGTTTCGTATTCCGAACATGCTGCAGACGCTTTTCGGGGAAGGTGTGCTGTCAGCGTCTTTCATTCCCGAATATTCGCGTCTTCTCGCTCAGGGCGATGAGACCAGGGCCCGTCGCCTGGCGGGTGCAGTTGCAGCGGGATTGGCTTTGGTGTCGTCGCTTGTCGTGCTGGTTGGCGTACTGGCTGCGCCCTATCTTGTGGCGCTAATTGCTCCAGGCTTTACGGGTGAGCGGCGTGACCTGACCGTAGTACTGACGCGGATTCTTTTCCCCGGCGCGGGTCTGCTCGTGTTCAGTGCCTGGTGTCTTGGAATCCTCAACAGCCATCGCAAGTTCTTCATTTCCTATACGGCTCCCGTCCTCTGGAATCTTGCAACGATTGTTGCTCTTATAGCATTTGGACGTAGCACAGAGCAGCGACGGCTGGCGGAAATATTTGCGTGGAGCTCCGTGGTTGGGAGCGGCCTGCAGTTTGGAATTCAACTGCCATTTGTCATTCCGCTCCTTCGGGGATTCCCGTTCAATACGCATTTCTCCGATGAAAGCACCAGAACTGTTGCGCGCAATTTCGTGCCTGCGTTCATCAGCCGCGGTGTTGTGCAGATCAGCGCGTTCATTGATGCGTACATAGCGAGCTGGCTGCCGCAGGGCTCCGTTGCAACACTTGCATATGCCCAGGTTCTTTACACACTTCCCGTCAGTCTTTTCGGGATGGCGGTATCGGCGGCGGAGCTTCCGGAAATGTCCCGCGCCGTCGGCACGGATGAAGAAATCGCGAATTACCTGCGCGGCCGATTGTCGTCTGGCCTTGAGCGCATTGCCTTCTTCGTGATTCCCTCAGCGATAGCGTTTCTGCTGCTGGGCGACATGGTTACAGCGGCGCTGTATCAATGGGGTCGATTCACGCGCACCGAAACTATTTGGGTGTGGCAGGGGCTGGCAGGTGCGACACTGGGGTTGTTAGCGTCAACGTGGGGACGTCTGTATTCATCTGCGTTCTTTGCCATGCGGGACACGCGCACGCCGCGGAACTTTGCCTTGATCCGTGTTGCACTCACGATTTCGCTTGGGTTCCTGTTCGCGCTCGGCATCCCGTACTGGACGGGAATCGACAAGAAGTGGGGCGTGATGGGCCTCACCGCATCTGCCGGGATTGCAGGCTGGGTGGAATTCTTTCTGTTGCGCGACCGATTGGAAAAGCGGATTGGCACAATGCGAATTCCCCGATCGCGAATAATGGCGCTTTGGGGAGCCGCAGTTGGATCCGCGGCGGCTGGGTGGGGAGCCAAGATGCTTCTTCATGGGGCCAGGACTGCGTGGACAGCGATCGCGGTGTTGATCGTTTTCGGGGTTGTCTATCTCGCTCTTACGGTTGCTCTAGGTGTCCCGGCAGCTCGGGCGCTGGTGTCGCGCATCAGAAAGTAGATGGGATGTATCCGGCCGTTCTCAAGCTGCTGCGCTCCGGATCAAATCTGACACCAGGAGAATTCAATGTTCATTGGACATTTCGGTTTCGGCTTCGCCGCCAAGAAAGCGGTGCCTGCGGTCTCGCTCGGCACGCTCTTCCTTGCGGTGCAGCTCGCGGATCTCTTGTGGCCGACCCTCGTATTGCTCGGCGTTGAACGCGTCGAGGTGCAGCCCGGTATCACCGCCGTGACGCCTCTCGATTTCGTGAGCTTCCCCTACTCGCACAGCCTGCTCGCACTATTTGTGTGGGGCGTGCTCTTCGGCGGGATATACATGGCCGTGCGACGTTCGCGGCTGTCGGCAGCCATCACGCTCGCGCTACTCGTTGTGAGCCACTGGGTGCTCGACTATATCACACATCGTCCCGACATGCCATTGACGCCCTGGGGCGCGATGCGGGTGGGCCTCGGATTGTGGTCCTCGGTGCCGAGAACACTTCTCGCCGAGTTCGGCATCTTCGCCATCGGCATCGTGTTGTACGCGCGGTCGACGACGCCGCGCGACCGGGTAGGCTCCATTGGGCTCTGGTCGCTCATGGCGTTTCTGTTCATCGTCTACCTCGCGAGCACGTTCGGGCCGCCGCCGCCGAGCGCATCGGCGGTCGTCTGGTCGGCAGAGGCAATGTGGCTGCTTGTTGCATGGGCATATTGGGTGGACAAGCACCGCCTTCCTCGCAGCTCGACCTGAACGTTAGGCCAACTCCACAAACACGCGAAAGCCAGGAAAACGCGATGAAGGCAATTGTCCACGATACCTACGGCCCGCTCGATGTCCTCGGTGTCAGGGACATCGATAAGCCGGTCGTCAAGCACGACGAGGTGCTGATACGTGTTCACGCAGCGGGCCTTCACGTAGGCGACTGCTTCGGCGTGAGGGGTGCGCCCTTCGCGATGCGTATGGTTACCGGGTTGCTCAAACCCAAATACGGTGTTCCGGGATTCGACGTGGCTGGGGAGGTAGAGGCCGTAGGCAACAACGTGACGCAATTCCGACCGGGCGACGAAGTATTCGGCGCGTGCAATGGCGCCTGCGCCGAGTATGTGGCCGCCGCCGAAGACAAGCTCGCGCTGAAGCCCGCTAACCTCACGTTTGAGCAAGCCGCGGCCCTACCGACCTCCGCGCTCGCCGCCCTGCACGCTCTTCGCGATGTGGGCAAGTTACAGTCAGGGCAGAAGGTCCTGATTAATGGTGCGTCGGGAGGCGTGGGCACGTTCGCCGTGCAGATTGCCAAGTCGTTCGGAGCGGAAGTAACCGGCGTGTGTGGCCCGACGAATGTGGACACGGTCTGCTCGATCGGCGCAGACCGTGTAATCGACTACACCCAGGAGGATTTCACTCAGGAGGGGAAGCGTTACGATCTCATCTTCGATAATGTGGAGAACCGCTCCTTGTCGGACTGCCGGCGCGCGCTCACGCCAAGAGGGACTCTCATCCTCAACAGCGGTACGGGGGCGCACGGGATCGGAATGCTGCTTCGCCTCGTCAAGCCGCTCGTGTTGTCACCGTTCGTGCGCCACAATCTGCGTCGGTATCTTTCGGTCCCGAATCATGAGGATCTGGTCGTTCTCAAGGAGCTTGTCGAATCCGGGA
>JBKJPM010000113.1:0-2949 GCA_046595175.1 Gemmatimonadaceae bacterium | reverse complement strand
TTGACGAGGTCGTGCCCAATGGTGTCGTGGCGACCAGCTTCGATGGCAACTTTGATTTTCGTCCCGACACCATCTGCACTGGAAACAAGAATCGGGTTTTCAACATTGGTCGGGACCCTGAACATTCCGCCGAATCCGCCGAACGCTCCAACTACGCCCGATGTAAAAGTCGATTCGACGATCGACTTGATCCGGTCCTTGGCCGCATCAGACGCGTAAATATCGACACCAGCGCTCCGATACCGGAGCGGCTCGCTCACCCTGGGAGCTCCTCCTCGAAGGAAACCAGTGTGCGAAGTTCACGAACACGGGCGTCAATGTCATTCCTGTTTATTTCCATGAGCCGTTCGATGGAGAACTTCTCAACGGCAAACGATCCCATGGCACATCCGTAGATCACTGCGCGACGCATGTTGTCCTCGGAAAGATCCCCCGTGCGGGCCAGATATCCGATGAATCCGCCTGCAAAGGAATCACCGGCCCCCGTCGGGTCGAAGACGCTCTCCAGTGGGAATGCCGGCGCAAAGAATATCGATTTCCCGGAAAACAGGAACGCGCCGTGCTCACCCTTCTTGATGATGACATGCTTGGGTCCCATGTCCATAATCCATCGTGCGGCCTTCACGAGATTTGCCTGCTCGGTGAGCTGGCGTACCTCGCCGTCGTTCAGCGTTACGATATCAACCTGCTTCAGAAGCTCGATCAGCTCGGGCCGGCGGCTCTCGATCCAGAAGTTCATCGTATCGCACGCGACGAGCTTGGGCTTATCCACCTGGCGCAACACTTCTATCTGGAGCCGGGGATCGATGTTGCCGAGAAATACGAACGGAGCCGAGCGAAACTGCTCCGGGATTTTCGGCATGAAGTTCGAGAATACTCCGAGATGTGTCTCCAGAGTCTCCGCAGAGTTGAGGTCGTGCCGATAGCGGCCGCGCCACCTGAACGAACTTCCCTCAGCCTGCTCCAGTCCCGCGAGATCCACGCCTCGCTTTGCCAGCGCTTCGAGCTTTCCGACCGGATAATCGGAGCCCACGATGCCCACAAGCTGGACGGGAGTAAAATGACTCGCGGACGCGGAGAAAAAAGTCCCCGACCCGCCAAGGACATCGTCGACTTTTCCAAACGGTGTCTCAACAGAGTCAAGGGCAACAGATCCAACGACGAGAACACTCATGCGATTGCGATTAGAGATAAAATGAGAAGTCCGAAGCTCACATTCGCTCCGGTGCTGTAATACCGAGAATGCTCAATCCGTTTGCAATGACAATCTGTGCACCGCGCGCGAGCGCGAGCCTGGCCCGGGTGATGTTCTCCGGTTGGCCGAGCACATGATGCTTGTGATACCAAAGGTGCGCCAGTCGCGCCGTATCCAGAAGATATCCCGCAAGGCGGTGCGGCTCGAGCGCCTGCGCCGACCCCAGGACGGTTACGGGAAAGTCAGTCAGCGCCTTTATCAGTGTCTGCTCTTCCTCTTCCACCAGAACCGAAAGATCGATGCCCGAGACATCAAAGCTAAGCCGGTCGATTTCGCCAACACGGAAAATTCCGCACATGCGAGCATGAGCCATCTGCACGTAATAAACAGGATTTTCCTCGGACTGCGACAGCGCCAGATCAATGTCAAACTCGAGCTGGGAATCGCTTTTCCGCATGATGAAGAAATACCGCACGGCGTCCCGCCCGACTTCATTGATAAGGTCACGGACAGTCACGTAGCTGCCGGCGCGCTTGGAGATCTTTACCTCTTCCCCACCGCGCATGACAGTGACCATCTGGTGTAGAACGTATTCAGGATACTCCTGCGGAATTCCCATGCTCAACGCCTGCAGTCCGGCGCGCACACGAGTAGCAGTGCTGTGGTGATCTGCCCCCTGAATGTCGATCGCGCGATGGAACCCGCGCTGCCACTTCGTCACATGGTAAGCGACATCCGGAAGAAAGTACGTGAATGTACCGTCGCTCTTCCGCATCACGCGATCCTTGTCGTCTCCAAACTCAGTTGTCTTTAGCCAGATCGCACCTTCAGATTCGTACGTCATTCCTGCTTCCGTCAGCTTCGCTACGGTCTCGGCAACCTTGCCTTCGGTGTAGAGCGACGACTCCAGGAAGTACTTGTCGAATTTCACGCCAAACGCCTGAAGATCGAGGTCCTGTTCCTTTCGGAGCTCCTGGACAGCGAACGCCCGTACAGACTCCAGTTCCGGATTGCCAGGATTGTCCGCAGCGTACCGCTCGGCGATTTCCCTTATGTACTCGCCGTGATAGCCGCCCTCCGGCACGCCGGACGTTTCACCGCGCAGCTCATAAATCCTCGCAATGACGCTCTTCGCGAGGTTTTCGATTTGAACGCCCGCGTCGTTGTAATAAAACTCGCGGGTGACTTTCCAGCCTGACCACTCGAGCAGTGTTGCAACTGCGTCGCCCAAAGCGGCCTGACGGCCATGGCCGACATGAAGAGGACCTGTCGGGTTTGCGGACACAAATTCGATATTAACCGGCTGTGACTTGCCCGAGTCGTTCTTTCCGTACTGCTCGTTCTGCGCAATGATCTCGACCAGCTCCCGCGCGACAACGCCCTTGTTGAGACGAAAATTAAGAAACCCCGGTCCTGCGATTTCGATCGCTTCGACGCCGGCGGTGTCCAGGTTCACGGCTTCCTTTAGCGCGTTTGCAATATCACCGGGCTTTTTCCTGAGGGGTCGAGCGAGCATCATCGCGACGTTGGATGTCCAATCGCCGTGCAGTGTGTCGCGCGGACGCTCGACAACGGCAGCGGTATCGTCAGGCGCACCAAGCTCTCGCGCCGCCCTCAAAAGTTCGGCGCGGATCCTCTGAGCCGTACTCATTCCTTGGTGGTCGTTGTCTTGGGGGCGCTTTCTGCTGCGGGCTTGGGTGCCGTTGACGGAACGCTTGCCACAGGTTTTTCGGCGGCTCCGGACTCAGGCTTCG
>JBKJPM010000036.1:0-3812 GCA_046595175.1 Gemmatimonadaceae bacterium | reverse complement strand
CGACACGTGGCTGCTCGCAATTCCAGTCCTGCTCATCCTGTTGTGGACAGTTGTGTATCCGAATGCCGCGGTCGTAGCAGGAAGCTTTGAAAATGGACTGGGTCACTGGCGCGAATTCGCAAACAGCCCGGGCGACCGCGAAGCGCTCAGTACGACGCTTTTCATATCCATAATATCCGTCGTTGCATCGGTAATCATCGGCGTTCCCCTGGCATTCCTGCTTTCACGCACCGAATTCCCCGGGCGCAGAACCTTAAGAGCCGTTGCAACCCTGCCTGCCGCACTCCCTCCGCTGGTGGGTGTAATCGCGTTCCTGTTCCTTTACGGCGAAGGCGGAATTGTCACACGCGCGGTGCAGTCTCTGCTCCACCTTCAGGACACCCCGTGGCGACTGACAGGCGTATGGGCGATCATTTTCGTACACGCGTACACGATGTATGTGTATGTGTTTCTCTTCGTTTCGGCGGGCCTTGAGCGCTTTGATGCGACGCTTGATGAAGCCGCAACCGGTCTCGGCGCATCCAACTGGACAAGGCTCAGGCGGGTAACTCTTCCGCTGCTAATGCCGGCAATCGCTGGATCGATGCTGCTCGTGTTCATGACATCGCTTGGGTCATTCTCGGCGCCATACGTATTCGGGGGAGGAATACGGGTGCTTTCCACGCAAATCGTGGCGAGCAAACTGAACGGTGCACTTGGCCTCGCATATGTGGAAACGACAGTTCTTGCCATCAGCGCTGTGGCGGGCCTGCTCTTGTTTCGCTGGCTTGAAGGAAAGCGAAAGTACACTGTCGCCGGTAAGGGGGCGGCAATGCGAAAAAGAATCAGCTCTCCGGTTGCGCGCATTGCAATTGCCATGGGCGCTCTCGTTTTTGTAATAGTCCTGATTCTGCCTCACTTAATGGTCATTCTCGTTTCGTTTGCAAAGGACGGGGCGTGGACGACCCAGGCGCTTCCGCCACAGTACACCATGGAGAATTATCGGCGCCTGTTTTCGGAGAGCTCGCTCTGGCGTCCAATCGTGAATAGCGTATCGATGGCACTGCTTGCCACTGCAGCCAACCTCATTGTCTGTTTCGCCGCGGCCTATCTCATTGTCATGCGGCGATTCGCAGGCAAAAAAGTTCTGGAGATATTGGTTGCGCTTCCGTGGGCAATTCCGGCGACTGCAATCGCGCTTGGGCTCGCCGCGACCTTTAGCCGGAACGATCCGGCGCAGGCGCGCGTGTTGCTAGTCGGTACTTTTTGGATCCTGCCACTAGCCTATTTCGTGCGCGACATTCCACTTGTTGCAACTGCTGTGGAGGGATCTCTTCGCCAGATGGATGGATCACTCGAAGATGCAGCGCGCGGTCTCGGCGCATCATGGTGGATGACCATGAAGCGGGTTGTTTTACCGGCCGCGCGACCCGGGTTAGTAGCAGGAGGATTACTTGCGGCCGTAACAGCGATCGGTGAATTTGTCGCCAGTGTAGTTCTATACACTCACTCCAATCGACCCATCTCCATAGAGATTCTCGCGCAGCTTCGGGCACTCGCATTTGGAACGGCGGCAGCCTACAGCGTATTCCTGATATTTCTCGTTCTCATTCTTACGATAACAGCGAGATCTCTCGAAGAGCGAATCGCCTGACATGAGCAGGCTCCCGCCGGCAGTAATGAGCTGGAGCGGGGGGAAAGACAGTGCTCTGGCGCTGTTCAGGACCCTACGCGATCAGACCCATGACGTCCGGGCGCTCGTAACCACCGTTACGAGCAGCTATGACCGGATCAGCATGCACGGCGTTCGTCGCGAGCTTCTCGAAATGCAGGCAGCGGCGATTGGAATTCCACTTGTGGTGGTATATATCCCGCCGTCCGCAGACAATGCGACGTACGAGGCAGCGATGGTCGAGGGGCTGCGCCCATTCTCTGACGAAGGAATCGCGGCTGTGATATGTGGAGATCTCTTTCTACAGGATATTCGCGACTACCGCGAAAGACTTTTCACCCGCACCGGGATGAAGGGAGTCTATCCGCTATGGCTCAAGAACACCGCCGACCTGGCCCGTGAATTCATCGACTTGGGATTCAAGGCCATTGTGTGTTCTTCGGATCCCGGCCGAGTTCCAACGGAGGTGAACGGCTCCAGGTTTGATGATTTGCTGCTCGCATCGCTTCCCAAGGACTGCGATCCATGCGCCGAGAACGGTGAGTTCCACACCTTCGTTTACGACGGTCCCATTTTCGGCAAAGGGCTATCGGTCGGCGTAGGCCAGATGGTAAAGCGGGATGGATTTTGTTTTACCGACATCGTACCTGTCCGGTGAATCTTCGGCCGAGGATTGTAATTATCGGGGGTGGCTTTGGTGGACTTGCTGCCGCGAAGGCGCTTCGGACAGCGGTCGCTGATATTACCGTCATCGACCGAACTAACCATCACGTTTTCCAGCCGCTGCTGTACCAGGTGGCGACAGCCGCGCTTGCGCCAAGCGACATTGCAGCGCCCATCAGGTGGATCCTGCGTTCCCAGCCGAATGTCAGCGTCGTTCTGGGTGAAGTTGTCGGAATCGACTGCAATGCCAACGTCGTGCATCTCAAGAACGAACGGCACGCCCTTGAGTTTGACTACTTGATTGTCGCTGCGGGATCGAGGCACGCCTACTTCGGCCACGATCAATGGGAGGCGCTCGCTCCCGGACTGAAGACGCTGGAGGACGGAACGGAAATCCGGCGGCGATTTCTCCTTGCCTACGAACGTGCCGAGGCTAGTGAAGACGCCGCGGAATGCCGCGCTCTCATGACCTTTGTCGTCGTTGGCGGTGGACCGACAGGAGTGGAGCTAGCCGGCGCATTTCCCGCAATTGCACAACACGCGCTCAGGAAGGATTTCCGAATCATTGATACGACGGAGACGCGTGTAATTCTGCTGGAAGGCGGAGACCGCATCCTGCCGGGATTCCCGCCCAACTTATCGCGGCGCGCAGCAAGGGACCTCGAGGAGCTCGGTGTTGAAGTCCGGACAAACTCGATCGTCACGAACATCGACGGAGATGGCGTGCATGTTGGAAATGAAATTATTGACGCGCGTACCAGCTTTTGGGCGGCAGGCAATGCTGCATCGCCCCTTGGTAAAATGTTGGGTGCTCCGGTAGATCGAGCGGGCCGGGTGCTTGTCAGGAAGGATTTGTCCTCTCCTGACTTTCCGAACGTATTCGTCATCGGAGATCTTGCCTTCTTCGAGCAGGGCGGGCGGGTGGTTCCAGGTGTCGCTCCAGCCGCAATGCAGGAGGGCAGGCATGCTGCACGCAACATCATGCGTCTTCTTCGCCAGGAAGACACGAAACCCTTTCGCTACGTCAACAAGGGTGATCTCGCAGCGATAGGCCGTTCCCGTGCAATCGCGGATTTGGGATTTGTCAGTATTGTGGGGGTTCCTGCGTGGTGGTTCTGGCTCTTTCTGCACATCATGTATCTCGTCGGATTCCGTAACCGCTTGAGCGTGATGCTGCAGTGGGCTTATGCGTATCTCACTTACGGGCGGGGAGTGAGGCTCATTACAGCACCACATGTCGCGCCGGGACTATTCGACGATACCGCGCGCTTTTAGTTCTTGTGGGAGCAGGACCGCGTAGAGTGCTTCATTCACGGGCATTTTGATGCCGAGCTTTCTGCCGAGCCTAACGACCGCACCCGTCCATGCTTCCAGCTCGGACGGTTTACCAGCGGCAATGTCGCGGAGCAAAGAAGGGGTGGATTCGTAGTTGAGCGAATCAAGAAATGCGAGCGTATCAGCAACAACATTTTGATCCAGTTTCACGTGCATCGCCCGG
>JBKJPM010000274.1:0-3432 GCA_046595175.1 Gemmatimonadaceae bacterium | reverse complement strand
CCGCCGACGAGATGGTGAGCTGGGACGACCTGGTCTGACACAGCGCATTGATATCTGGGTCGAAAGCTCGGGTCTCGGCCATGTAACGCGGCAGATAAATCTTGTCAGCCACCTGCGCAATCGTGCTGATTGCGCCCAGGTGCAGGTTCGTTTTCTTGTGGATGAAAGTCCTGCCATCCAGGGAATGCTCAAACGCGAGGGACATGAATTTGTCGTTCGTCGAGGCGACGTGGCGACCGCGTTTCAGGATTTGCTGGCCAGCTGGAAGGAGTCGAGCCCCGCGGCGTTTATTCTGGATTCAGTTGATCACGACAAGAATCGCGCTGCAGCCGCTGTCCTCATGCATCCCCGTGTATTCTCGTTCGTGATCATCGATGACCCCGACGATCGGGACGTCGCGTGTGATCTCCTGATGAACGCACTTCCGGGTAGGACCCCGGACCGAAAGCGACAGGCCCAGCGGTACCTTCGGGACACTCAATACCTCATTCTTCCACTGGAGTATGAGCTGCTGAGAGACCGCGGCGCTGCACGGGACATCGGGGATTGCCGGAAGGGATTTGCATTCTTCGGCGGCAGCGATCCGGAAAACCTCACCGATGTTTTCCTCAACATGATCGCGCTCGGAACCGCGGTTCAAGAGTGGCGGCTCCTTCTGGGTCCGGCGAATCCATTTGCGGCGGCTGCGATGGAGAGAGTCGGTCGCGAGGAACTGCCGGTAAAGTGTGAACGTTACTTACCCAGCATGGGAGAAACTCTACTTGGTGCCGACATTGCGGTTCTTGCCGCCGGGAATATTGTGAGCGAAGCAGCGGCGGTGGGGACGCCCGTAATCGCGCTTAGCCATCATGGCATTCAAAAACAGAACGCCATGTTTTTCGAGGCAGCCGGCGGAGTGATCGATCTCGGCCTCCGCGCACCGGATCTCTCCGACCGGCTTCGGGATGCCGTCAATGAGCTTGCTTCGGACCGAGAGCGGAGGGCCGAGATGTCTAAGGCAATGCTTTCAATTGTTGACGGACTTGGTGGTAGGCGCGTTGCCGAAATCCTTGCCGACGTCGTCACCGGCCAGGGGTAGCAGGGGGACAGGAGACCGGTGAGACCGGTGAGGACGACGTTTCGTAATTGCGGCGCCGTGACGATGTATGAGCCCGCAGGATGATGATGAGGAGTTGTTTCATTGTTAGTCATCGGAGATGAGAGCTGATGATTCTCAGGTTCGACGTCCCCTTTTGGACGACCCCCTTACGCACCGCATCATTGGAGCGGCCATCGAGGTGCATCGGCTGCTTGGACCGGGTTTGCTGGAATCGACTTACGAAGAATGTCTCTGTTATGAGCTGACTAGTCTCGGGCTCTCGTTCGAACGTCAGGTCCCGCTGCCGCTGGCTTACAAATCAATGAGGCTGCTTCGTGCCTACAAGCTCGACCTCTTGATCGGCAATGCGGTCATAGTCGAACTAAAAGCAGTGGAAAGGATACTGCCCGTCCATGAAGCACAGGTTCTTACCTACATGCGTCTGTCCGGATTCGGGCGAGGTCTGCTGTTCAACTTCAATTCAGTTCCTTTAAAATCCGGTATTCGCCGTTTTAACAGATCGATTCCCTCACCGGTCTCACCGGTCTCCTGTCCCCCTTAGATAAAGTTCCGGGCCGATTACAGAATAGGCGGATAAGCAGCTAGATTTCATGCCTAACCCATGGTGACACTTCCAGTTAACCAACCTGACATGAAGGCCAGGCTGGAACGAGTTTTCGTTCCGCCTCACATGCCCATCTCCGAAGCAATCGATGTTCTGGACAGGGCTGGTCTAGGGGCTCTTCTGGTAGTGGATGAGGAGCGTCGTCTTCTCGGTGTCCTCACTGACGGCGATCACCGCCGAGCGATACTTCGCCACGTAAAACCCGAAGAACCCTGCATAAACATCGCGACCCACACGCCAGTCGTTGCTCCTACCGGTATATCACCAACTGAAGCGCTGAAGATCATGGATCACAGCCGCAGCTTCATAGTGAATCACCTGACGCTCGTTGATGACCAGAACCGGGTCACCGGTCTCCTGCTTCGCAGCGACCTGATCACTTCTGACGACACTCCCATCAGCGCGATGGTCATGGCGGGCGGGTTTGGCCTGCGACTTCGCCCGATGACGGCGGACACTCCCAAGCCGATGCTTCCCGTGGACGGCAAGCCAGTGATGGAGCACGTGCTCAATCACCTTAAGCAGGCCGGCATCAGGCGAATCAATGTCACTACGCATTACAGGCCCGAGAAGATCACCGATTATTTCGGCGACGGAAAAGCGATGGGACTGGACATCAAGTACGTCCCGGAAGAGCGTCCGCTCGGCACCGGCGGGGCAGTGGGACTGCTGGAGCCATCCACTGAGCCGCTGCTCGTAGTCAACGGAGACGTACTCACTGGAATAGACTTCTCGGCGATGATCGACTTTCACCGCGAGCACGCCGCTGAGATGACAGTCGCGGTGAGGCGGTTTGACGTTCCAGTTCCATTTGGCGTGATAGACAGCGAGCATGGCTACGCGACGAAAATTTCCGAAAAGCCGACACTCAACTTTTTTGTGAACGCGGGAATTTATTTGCTGCAGCCGTCAGTGCAGAATCTCATAACGCCGGGCGAGGCGTTCGACATGACCGACCTGATTGATCGTCTCCTGAAGGCCGGACGAGCCGTGGCGACTTTCCCTATTCGCGAATATTGGCTGGATATCGGACAGCACGCGGACTACGAGCGTGCGCAGAGTGAGTACACGGGCTCCGGTGGGCGCGTTTCAGGTTGAGTTACGACGCAGTCGTAATTGGCGGAGGGATCGTCGGACTCGCCACGGCGCGTGCGTTGAGTGAGCGCGATTCTTCGCTCAGGATACTGGTGCTGGAGAAAGAGACGCAGCTGGCCGCTCACCAGACGGGACACAACAGCGGTGTCATTCATACGGGCATCTATTACAAGCCGGGATCGCTCAAGGCCACGCTGGCAGTAAGTGGAAGCCGGAAGATGGTCGAGTTCTGTCGGGAGAATGGAATCGCGCATGACATCTGCGGCAAGGTCATCGTTGCGACCAGCGAGGCGGAAATTCGCGAACTCGACAAACTCGAGAAGCGCGCCGGAGAGAATGGTGTGCGTGCGGCGCGGTTGGATCAGCAGGAGCTGCGTGAGCTCGAGCCGCATGTGCGAGGACTTGCAGCGCTGCACGTACCCGATGCCGGCATTGCAGACTATCCGGCCGTAGCGCGAAAGCTCGCTGAAAAACTTGCGGAAGGCGGGAATGAAGTTCGGAGGAGCGCGCAGGTTCAGAGCATCCGTACGGCTGGCGGCGAAAAAATCCTGATGGCCGGCAGCAGCGAAGTTCGGGCCCGATTCCTGGTCAATTGTGCGGGACTGCAGAGTGACAGGGTGGCCCGGATGGACGG
>JBKJPM010000206.1:0-2701 GCA_046595175.1 Gemmatimonadaceae bacterium | reverse complement strand
TCCAACACTCGAATCCCCATGAGCAGCGAGATGGGCGAGCACATGCGCCTCGGCCTGCGTCACCCCGAGGTGTGGGTCGGCGTCGAGGAAAGTCTCAATTGAGTGTGCAGCTCGATGGATCGCGGGAATAAGGATAACGGACATAGACGTTAGAAAGGGTGACGATATTACGATATCGTAAGATAATCACCCAAGCCCAAATTGCGAGGATCGAGGGGAAGTTCATCCGGCCCTCGGCGAGCAGCAGCAGCAGCGCCATTCCCGCCATCGATGGCTACCATCTGTCAACAGTAATACGATATCGTAATGACGGCGAGGCGAAGGGATCGACTGAACCTTCGTTACCTTCATTTTTTCCTTCGATTCCTCCCAATTCCGCTTTTTGGTTCATTACGCCAAATCGAAGCCAAGTTCCATGGTTTCCCCCTGAGGAGTCAGTACCCAAGCCGCAACCAGCGCGCTGATCCGAGCCATGATCGCCTCCCGCTGGTCCTCTGAGATTCTTCGGTTCAGGATCAACTTATCCGCCTCGGAATACGATGCCCTGGACCCTTGGCGCCTGGCATTGCGGTCGAGGCTGCCGCGAAGCGACGATATCGTACTATCTATCGCCGCTGCGAACTCAGCATATGGCCCCGTCTCACGTGTCACGTACTCCCGCCACACGACACCGACTACGTGCTCCACCCAGAGTGCCTCGAGCGGCATTACAGCTCGCCTGTCCGGCAGTCCGAAATCACCGATGTCCCAGCCCTGCGCCAGCAACCCAAAAAAACCGTTCGCCGCTTTCAGCTCTGATTCCACCGCAAAGTGCGTCATGTCATGGACCGGAAAAGCAGCGTGTAGCTTGGACCATGTGCGCGTGCCGTCCTCACGTATGCAGGTAAGCACGTCCTGCGCAGAGGGATCCTTGGCTCTTGCAAAGAGGATTCGAAGGTTGGGCACAGGCTAAATTGGGGGCCGAAAGCAATACTATAGGTATATGTCTAAAGACGAACAGGTAGAAATCAGGATACTCGACTCCGTAACGCCGGAATTCGTGGAAGCGCTGCATCGCATGATTCCCCAGCTCTCGCCCGGCACCCCCCTCCCGACTCGGGAGCAGCTGGAACAGGTAATTGTATGCCCGACCAACACTCTCTTTGCGGCATGCGTTAATAGCAAGACGGTTGGAACGCTCACGCTCACAATGCTGCTGGCGCCCACTGGAACCACTGGCTGGATTGGTGACGTGGTCGTGGACGACCTGGTTCGAGGCAAGGGGATTGGCGAAAAGCTGGTGCGCGAGGCAATCTGCCGAGCCCAGTCTCTCGGCGCCCGGTACGTAGACCTCTCGTCCCGGCCCGCACGCGGGGCAGCCAACCGGTTGTACCAGCGCATTGGCTTTGAAAAGAGAGAAACAAATTATTACCGGTACATGCTGTAGCCCCGAGTAAACGCTTCCCGCCATTCGAGGGTCGAATGGCTTGCACCCTCACGAGTCTAGAATTTTGAAGAAAATACTCTCGATCGTTGGCCTGGTTCTCAGCGCTGTAGTTCTCACGCCCAAAAACTCTCGCGCACAGGCAGCAGACGTAATTCGTGGCCGCATTACAGGCCAGGACAGCGCCTCAATTGCTGGTGTAGTCGTCACAGCAACGTCCATCGGCGGCAATGTCAGCCGAACCGCCAAGACCGATGCGAGTGGCCGCTTCACAATCACTTTCCCGAATGGCGAAGGTGATTACATGATCTCGCTTGCCTCAATCGGCTTCGCTGCCAAGCGATTCGAGGTCAAGCGAAGCGCAGACGAAGAAATTCTCATCGCCGATGCGCGCCTCAACAGGCTCGGGACAATTCTTGAAGACGTAAAGGTTACGGCGGAGCGACCAAAGATTTCGCGCAATGACGCCAACCAGCCTGATGCCAGCGGAACCGAACGGCAGATCAGCAGTGGTGCCGTTCCGTCGGACCTGCTCGGCGATCTTGCAGCGATGGCTGCAACCCTCCCAGGAGTGCAGGCAGTCCAGGGCGAGGACGGGTCAAACGGATATTCAGTCCTCGGACTTGGCGCCGACCAGAACAACACGACGCTGAATGGGATGAACTTCGGCGGATCCAGCATCCCGCGCGATGCGTCAGTGCGCTCTTCGCTGATCACCTCGCCATACGATGTGTCCCGCGGCGGATTTAGCGGGGGACAGTTTTCCATTAGCACGCGCTCCGGTTCCAACTTTATGACTCGCGGCATGAGTCTCAACCTGGACGCGCCGCAGCTGCAGTGGACTGATCGTGCGTCGCGTGCACTCGGACAGGAATACACCAATCTTTCGCTCGGCGGTGCCATGTCCGGCCCAATCAAGTTCGATAAATCGTTCTACAACATCGCATACCAGCTTGGCCGCCGGTCCAATGAAATGCACACGCTGCTTTCCACCAGCGCTAGCGGACTCGAAGCCGCGGGAGTCGCACCCGATTCCGTTTCGCGCCTGCTCGGACTTTTGCAGACACGTGGAATTCCGCTCACAACCAGTGCCGTTCCGTCCAGCAAGATTGGAGACCAGGGATCGCTCTTTGGATCCATCGACATTGCGCCGCCATCGTCGAACAGCGGCCAGGCTGTCAACATTTCTTTCAACGGAAACTGGAATAGGCAAACACCTGTCAGTGCATTCGCGACTGAGCTGCCATCCCACAGTGGTGAGCGAACCAACTGGCGCGG
>JBKJPM010000021.1:0-3360 GCA_046595175.1 Gemmatimonadaceae bacterium | reverse complement strand
CCGACCGGCCCTGCTGCTCGCTTGATTCCGTGAACGACGCCCGGCGCGTTTGCGAACAGCTCGGCATTCCTCACTATGTCCTGAATCTCGAGACGCGGTTCGGCCACGATGTCGTCGAAAACTTCGTCTCCGAATACTCACGCGGCCGCACGCCGATTCCGTGCGTGCGATGCAACACGTTCACAAAGTTCCGGGACTTTCTGGCGAAGGCCGATGCGATCGACGCGAAGTGGATTGCGACGGGTCACTACGCAGTGGTTCGCGACGGTGTGATGTATCGCGGCGAGGATGAGAATAAGGACCAGACATATTTTCTTTGGGGAATCGATCGCGCGGTACTGGATCGTCTGCTTCTTCCCGTGGGTGGAATGACCAAGCCACAGACACGCGAGATGGCCCGGAAGCTGGACTTGCGTCTCATTGCTGATAAGCCGGAGAGTCAGGAGATTTGTTTTGTCCCCGACGGAAACTATGCGCGCATTCTCGAGCAGAAGCTTGGCAAAGATTCCCCCGCCTTGACGCCAGGTCCGCTCGTCACGACTTCAGGAATTCCCATTGGCGAGCACAATGGCTACGCGCGATACACGATTGGGCAGCGCAAGGGCTTGCCAGGCGGGTTTGCGATTCCGATGTACGTCGTCGGAATTCGCCCGGATGAGCGGGCAGTTGTCATTGGAACGCGCGAGGACCTGCTCGGACAGGGCGTCGTCGCGCGCGAAGTGAACTGGCTCGGACCGGCAGCGAATATTGGAGACCAGGTACAGGTTCGGATTCGGCATCGCGCCCGTCTTGCTCCGGGCGAAATCATCAGGCTTGATGGGGATGAAATCGAAATCGCACTGACTGAACCGGTTTCAGCGATTACTCCGGGACAGTCGCTAGTGCTTTACGACGGTGGCCGTGTGCTAGGCGGCGGGTTCATCGAGACTGCACGAATGGCGCACAGACAACTCCCAGTTCTCGCGGCTTGAAACAGCCGATCACGGGATTTCTCCGTGACGAGGAAAATCGGGGTCCAGCTCGGCTGCAAGGTGTGCGACTCGCTCGGTGAAATGAAATCGTCACTTTTTGGTTAGAAGAATTCCCTTTCCAAATGGTAAACGGATTGTATGCTGGATTAGTAGAAGGTTGACCCCCTTTCATCCGCAGGAACAGCCACGATGTCACTGCTTCCTCTTGTGTCACTGCTCACTGTAATGAGCACACCCCCCGATTCGATTTACGCACTGGCCGTAGATTCCGCCAAATACCCGCAGGAATCCATTGTATGGCTGCTCGACTTCGGCGACGTGAAACGTGAAGCCGACGGAACCGGAACTATGACAACGCGTTCCGTTATTCAAATCCTGACGGAAAATGCGGCCCGAGGTTTCCGGGAGCAGTCATTCTCGTACAGTCCCGGACACGAGCGGCTGACGATCAACTGGATTCGAGTGGTCAAGCCCAATGGCGAGGTAATAAGCGAGGCGCCGACCCATGTGCAGGACGCTGACATTCCAGCCGTAATGGGCGATCCCGTTTATTCGGACCGCAAGGTCAAGCGGGTTTCCCTGACGGGCGTCGCTCCGGGAACGATCATCGACTACAGCTACACGCGGGAAGAGCTTAAACCCTTCCTCACCGGCGATTTCTGGAGTTCATGGCGAGTCACCACGGGGACTCCAGTGATGCGAAGCTATTTTCGGGCAAATGTACCAGAGTCGCTCAAGCTGCATATTCGCGAGCACGGACTCA
The DNA here is from genome assembly GCA_046595175.1 of Gemmatimonadaceae bacterium. Classification (GTDB taxonomy): domain Bacteria; phylum Gemmatimonadota; class Gemmatimonadetes; order Gemmatimonadales; family Gemmatimonadaceae; genus UBA4720. The sequence goes on along the minus strand of JBKJPM010000021.1, from coordinate 1,626 downwards.
CTTTCAAGCGCGCCGAGAAAGTTGAAAATGGCAGACGCATCATTACGTGGGCGACCAGCAATGTCGCGCCATTAAAAGCTGAGCCGTTCACTCCGGATTCACTTCAACGTGGAATGAGTTTCAACTTGTCAGGTGCGCTTGAGTGGAAGGACATTGCGCGCTGGTACGCCGACAATGCCAGAGACCGATATGAGCCGAGCCCCGCGCTCAAAACGAAAGTCTCTGAGCTGGTGAAAGGCGCGAAAACGATGGATGATTCAATTGCCCGAGTGCACAGGTGGGTAGTGCAGGACATCCGGTATGTCGCAATTGCACTTGGCCTCGGTGGTTATCAGCCGCGACTGCCGGATAGCGTAATGAAGACAGGCTTTGGAGACTGCAAGGACAAGGCAACGCTCTTCATCGCGGCCATGAAATTGTTTGGCGTCCCCGCTTATCCTGTGATACTGAATTCATATGTATGGGTGAACGAAAGCGTCCCTTCGATCTCGCAATTCAATCACGTGATTGTTGCATACGATCGCGGACCGCACCGCCAGTATGTGGACATGACTGCCGAGCTGATTCGCATTGGATTCTTGCCAATCAGCTATCAGGGCAGCTTTGGCCTCATCGTTCATGAAGATGGATCGTCGGAAGCGATCCGCTTCCCCGCTTTCCAGCATGCGGAAAACCAACTGGTAATGCGCCTGATGGGAACGCTGAAAGAAGATGGTACGTTTGCGGGATGGTTTGAGCAGGCGGGGACCGGCATGGGTGAGGAACTGCTTCGGTCGCTTGCCAAGTCCCTCACCGATTCAACGCGCCGGGATAATTTCAGGAACGCTACGGCCCGGCGCTACGCTCGCGAGGGTGAGTCCGACAGTCTCGAATATTTTCAGGGGACAGATTTCGCCGCGAAGCCAGTCATACGCGTCCGCATTTCCAAAGGAAGGCTGGCCGACCCATCCGGCTCGATGATGATCCTTCCGCTTCCAATGGGCGACGGATCTGTGTACGCGACAACAGCGAGCAACATAGAGAAGGAACCCAAGCGAGTCGGCCCGATCGACGTCAAGAAGTTGCTCCCCCCCGTTGGGACTCTGCAGGAAATTACCATGACTCTACCCGCTGGATGGAGAGCCAAACTTCCGGCTTCAGTTTCAGTGAAAGGCATCCTCGGAACCTACTCTTCGAGTTATTCGCAAACAGGCAACATCCTGCGCATTCAGCGAACCGTCATGGGCACAATGGGAGTTCTGCCATCCGAAACGACTGCGGATGTGTTGGCATGGTTGCGTGAGGCGGCCAAGGACGATGCCAGGTTCATTGTCCTGGAACGTGGAACATGACGCAGAGTAGTAGCAGCGGGGATCGTGTACTCGATCCGGGCCCGGCGAAGACGCGCTGGGCGATCACCGGAAAGCTCCATGCCGCGCAATAGCCGCTTCCCCAAATCCTCAAATGGCTGCTTATTAGAATACCCTTCTGATAAGCAGCCTAATCTTTGTGAGGTTCTAATGAGCGAGCCGAGAAACATTCGCGGCAACAAGAATTTGCGTCTTGTTGTCATTGTGGTACTGATGGTGATTGTTGCCTATCTCCTCTACTCTGCGACCTGATCATGCCAATCCCAAAATTCAAACC
>JBKJPM010000323.1:0-29817 GCA_046595175.1 Gemmatimonadaceae bacterium | reverse complement strand
GTGAAGTTGGAACGATGGACTTTTACGAATGTCCCCGTGTTGGGACCTACGGCTCTTACGTAGTCATCAACGTGAGTCCGGTTTGTCGTACCCACTTCGACGAGGTTTGCGCCGCTGGCACGCATAATTTCGGGAATTCGGAAGCTTCCACCGATTTCAACCAGCTCGCCACGGGAAACAATCGCGTCCTTTCCTGCAGAAAGAGATGCAAGAGACAGCACCAGCGCGGCAGCGCAGTTGTTGACGACAATTGCGTCCTCTGCTCCCGTCAGTTCCTTGAGAAGTTCAACGCAGTGCGAGTATCTCGATCCGCGCTTACCAGATGCAAGGTCGTACTCAAGGTTGCTATAGCCGGCACCTGTTTCCTGAATCGCTCTTAGTGCGACAGAGGCCAGGGGAGCGCGGCCGAGATTTGTGTGGAGCACAACGCCTGTCGCGTTTATTACACGACGAAGGGTGGGCAGGACGGCGGCGTCAATGCGTTGCTTGAGCGAGGAACCGAGCACAGAGTCGGATAGCTCTACATTCGAATTGCGCGCTTCATCCAGCAAACCGCGAAGAGCTTCGACGACCAGGGTCCTGGGATGTTCAGTGAGCAGCGCCTGCACCTCGCTCCTTTCCAGAAGCTTACCGACGCTCGGGAGGGTGCGGCGCAGGTCGGTCATTTGAGACTGGGTGTAGTGGTCGTCGGCTTTGGAACTGGGGGCGTGCGGAACGTGCGAACCACAGGTGCGCTCACTCGGGAAAGTCCGGTCACTCTGGAAATAGCCACTCGGTAGTCTGTATCCGGATGCAGCGGAGATGCAAGTCTCACCAGGATTGTGGAGGGCGGGGCGGGGCGCGGCGGCCGGGAAGCGGCGCTTGCGGTGTCGGGCGGAGGGAGAATCACCTTTGTAATAGCGACCCTGATAGAATCTCCAGCCTGCACGGAAATGTCGGCAGGGCCGGGAAGCAGTGTGGGATCCAGAGGTGAGCCAAAGGAAAGGCGCAGGGTCACTGAATCATCCAGGGACAAATTCGCGAGGATTGGCGCAATACTGTCGTGCGCGATGGTGAAAAGCGCCACGGTAGAGGAGTCGGAAAGCTGGATGCTCACAGAATCCCATGCTTCCCGAGGATCAACTCCGCGATTCCGGTTCTCGTCCACCACTGCCCGGACCAAAAATTTTCCCCGAGGGAGGTAGCCGATCCGAAACCCGCCGGCGGAATCTGCGATACCTACATATCGGATGCTGTCTGGAAGCTGGATTGCCTCCACGTAAGCCTGCGGTGCCGGAGTACCGGCCAACCAGTTCCATATCTTGCCCGAGATCGCGCGGGTTGCGAGTGACGGACCGGTCGAAAAAACCGTTCGTGCGCCGGTATTCCGCACATTCCCGCGAATATCAGCGATGCCTGGCAACATGGTAACAACGTAGGTGGTGTTTGCCCGCCAGCCTTTGGCTGGGCGCACCGTTAAGTCCTTGCGCTTCCAGTCTACAGAAAGGCCTCCGTCGCGCGGAGAAATGAGAAAGAGCTGATCCAAGCTCGTCGCGGCCGGAGGCCGCTCGGAAACGACTTCGTCAAAATGAAAAATCACGGCCTGTGGACTCACGCCAACGCGGTTGGAGTCGGGCACAACGCCGAGAAGAACGGGCGCGGTCTTATCCAGCGGTCCGCCAGGTGGTATGCCGGGAGACGCGCACGCGGCAATGGCCAGTCCACCGACCAGCAGCATCAGCTTCCGCAAAGTGACCTCACCTTCTCTTCCATATGAGCCTTGCGAGCTGTCCAGTCAGCATGTTTTTCGCGCTCGGTCTGCACGACACTTGCAGGCGCGCGGGCAGTAAAGTTCTCGTTCGAGAGTCGTGCGGTGAGAGCCGTAAGCTGTCGATCGAGCTGACTCAATTCCGTCTTGAGCTTTTCGCATTCGCGATCCAGGTCTACGGCACCCGCGAGCGGTACGAGGATTTCGGAGCCGTCGGGGAGGAGGAGGTGCGCGGATGTTTCCGACGTTCCACCGGTCGTGGTCTTGACGGTGCAGCCGCTGAGGCGTCCGATGATTCCCGCTTCTTCCTCGTAGACGGCGGACGCACCCTTGGGGATCACGTAAGCTTCAATGTTTTTCCCGGGTGGAATCGCGTAATCGGCCCTAAGCTGCCGGAGCGCAATGACCGCGTTCCGGACATGCTCGAATTCTCCGGAGCTCGCGGGAACAGGCACTTCGCGTGGCCACTCAGTGACTGCAATGAACTCCTGCGGCCGCGTTTTTCCTTCGGGTAGTCGCTGCCACAACGCTTCAGTGACAAAGGGAACGATCGGATGCAGCAGACGAAGAGCGCAGTCGAAGGCATGCACGAGAACTGCGCGCGCAACCTCGCGATCTGGTCCCTCTTCGAGCAGTCGTCCCTTCAGCGATTCGAGATACCAGTCCGCGAGCTCGTTCCACACGAGCCGGCGCGCCGACTCTGCGTATTCACTTAGCCGGAGACCGCGATACAGCTCGTCCTCGGACCAGGTTCCATCATTCGGTCGTGAGGGACCGAGTGCCCGGTCACATTCTTCAATTGCGATGTTCAGTCGTGAAAGAATCCATGCATCGGCGCGGGTCAGCTCCGTCGCTTTCACTGACGCAATTTCCCGAACAGGGGCGTCGCCGACTCGCGAGAGCAGAAATCGTCCGATGTTCCACAACTTGGTCGCGAAGTTTCTTCCCGGCGCGAACGACTTTTCCATGTCCGCCGGGTCGAGTATTACATCAGCTCCCATTCCCAAGCCGGAGACCGCTGTGAACCGCAGTGCATCCGCCCCATAGAGCTTCACTACATCCAGCGGATCAATTCCGTTGCCGAGCGACTTGGACATCTTCACGTGATTCGTGTCGCGGACAGTTCCGTGGAGATAGACAGTATGGAAGGGAGGTTCACCCATGAACTCGATGCCGGCCATGATCATTCGTGCGACCCAGAAAAAAAGAATTTCCGGAGCGGTGATGAGATCGTCGGTCGGATAAAACGCCTTCAGGTCAGCCGATTTCTCATTGGGCCAGCCGAGTGTTGAGAATGGCCAGAGCCAGGAAGAGAACCAGGTGTCCAGAACGTCGGGATCCTGGCGGACCGGACCTTGGCAGCTTGGGCACGACTCGACGTCGTCACGACTCGCAAATTCCTTTTTGCACGAGTCGCAGTACCAAACGGGAATACGGTGACCCCACCAGAGCTGGCGCGAGATATTCCAGTCCCGGATACCCTCCAGCCAGTTGACGTAGACAGCTTCCCATCGCTCGGGAAGAATCCGGATTTCACGTTTCTGCACAGCTGCGAGCGCCGGCTCGGCGAGCGGCTGCATTTTCACGAACCACTGGTCGGACAGTCGCGGCTCCACGACTGTGTCGCACCGGTAGCAGTGCCGCACTCCGTGCGTATGTGTCTCGATTTTGGAGAGACGGCCTTCGGCGCGAATCAGCTCAACTATTTTTTCGCGCGCGTCGAATCTATCGAGACCTCGCAACGATTCCGGGACGCGGCCAGCGCCATCACCGGGGTCCTGGATGCGTCCCTCTGCGTCGATCACGACGGGCATAGCCAGCTCGTGGCGCTTTCCGATTTCGAAGTCGTTCGGGTCGTGAGCGGGAGTGATCTTAAGCGCCCCCGTGCCGAACCCGGGGTCGACGTATTCATCTGCGATGACGGGAACGCGCAAACCAGTGACAGGCAGGGTCACCTCCATTCCGACGAACTTCTGGTTGCGCTCATCGTCAGGATGTAAGGCGACAGCAACATCGGCGAGAATCGTTTCCGGGCGCGTCGTCGCGACGGTTATTGCTTTGCGATCCGGTGTACCGCCATCGGCAAGCAAGTAGTCGATGTAGTAGAGCTTTCCTGTCTCTTCTGAATGCTCGGCTTCCTCGTCGCTCAGCGAAGTAAGGCAGCGCGGGCACCAGTGAATTACCCGATGGCCGCGATAGATGAGATCCTTTTCATAAAGGCGAACAAAAGCTTCGCGGACCGCGAGCGAAAGTTCCGGCGACAGCGTGTAAGCGGTGCGAGTCCAGTCGCAAGATGAGCCAATTGCACGCAGCTGCTGAAGGATTGATCCACCGGTTACATCTACAAACTCGGTAGTGCGCGCGACGAACGCTTCGCGTCCCATGTCGAACCGAGTCTTGCCTGATTCGAGTGCAACGAGCTTCTCAACGACGTTCTGTGTGGCAATTCCTGCGTGATCCGTGCCGGGCACCCAAAGCGTCTCGTCGCCGGACATGCGGCGCCAGCGTGTGATTACATCCTGCACCGTGTTGTTCAAGCCGTGTCCCATATGCAGGACCGCCGTGACGTTCGGCGGAGGCATGACGATTACGAAGGGTGTGGATTTTCCTCCGTTTTTTTCGCTTTTAGAAGGGTCCGCAGTAAAAATTCCAGCTGATTCCCAGCGCTTGTAAAGCTCGCGCTCGGTTTCGGCTGGATTGTATTGGGCGGAAAGTTCTGCAAGGGGATCTTTTGCGCTCATTGCTCCCAAGTTAACCGCGCAAAAATCGTGGTGTAAGTCGGGGGCGGCTAACTTCGTCTGCCATTTCGCCGGTTATGGTTTTTGAAATGGCCGGGAAGGGGCAGAAAAACGGACCGGTACGGAGGTTTTGTTGTTTAACAACATTACCTGCTCCGTCCCGGTCCGTCATTTCCGTTTTATCCCAGCCATTTCAAAAGATATAGGAGACGCAATGGCCATTGTGCCCCGATTCAATCGGCGCGGGACGGCTCGCCAGCAGCGCTGTCGTTCATGTGAAGCGGGTCCTTTACGTGGTCCGCTTTCGGAACACCGGTTGGAGCGACAGGCGAGCCGTCGGTGCGTCCACCGCGTTTAGCGCTGACCTTCTTTTCTCTGCGTTCCGCAGTGCCTTCGACTTCTTCAGCGGCCGCGCGATATGCTTCTGACTCACTCAAGGATCTATCCCCAAGTTTAACTTTTGGGTCCGCATGGCGGTCGAATTCAGTGGAATTTCCCTGCCGGCGCCGTCCGGTTCCAACCTGCTGACCTTCCCAGTGCGCTTCAGTCAACGACGGATCGCCTGCTTCATAACGTTCGGCGAGATCGTCATACAGCTCTTCATCTGCCCGAACCGAAAGCCTGCTCACCACCGTTTCGACACCGGGCACGCCGCGAGTCACAGTTAGTGCATGGTGTGTTTCGTCTTCAGCATTGACCCAGCCAGTCAATTCAACAATTCCATCATCGATCGCGCCGATATCGATCGCGCGCTCACTTAGGATAGGGTCATTGCGGAACGCTTCGAGCACGCGTTCTTCGAGTTCGTCGGTCGCGCTCATTAATTCCTCGTCGTCGTCTGCGTAGCCGGCTGCATCCAGCCGGTCTTCATCATCAAGATCATCATCATCGAGCCCGGTAAGGAGATCATCCTCATCCGACTCGCGTCCCAGCCGTTCGCGGATCTTGTCGGTGAGTCCCCGAAAGCCGCCATACTGTTCGGCGACATACACGCCCGCAGCAAAGCCGGCGAGCGCGCCCAACACGAGGAAAAGCGCACTTCCCGATCCGGATTCTTCTTGTTCTTCTTCAAACAGGTATTCAGACATGGCTCTCGACCTGTAGCGTATGGTATTCGCGAAGGATAACTTACGAGGGAGCAAGTTAAAGGCCACCTGCCGGAACGTATTTCCCGATGAAATAAATGATAACCCTCGTGCTTCCGGATGGCGCGAAGCGTGACGTGCCGGAAGGGACTCTCCCGCGCGAAGTGGTTGGTTCCATAGGCGCTCGGCTGCTTAGCGCTGCCATTGCCGTGGAAGTTGACGGCGAGATTCAGGACCTGATCACTCCACTCCGCCGCGGCGGAAATTTTCGCGTCCTCACGGACAAGGATCCCAAGGCCCTCGACGTGCTGCGCCATTCCGGTGCTCACGTGCTGGCGACTGCCGTTAGGCGCCTCCGTCCTGATGCAAAAATAGGCTTCGGTCCGTCCATCGAGGACGGGTTTTACTACGACTTCGAAGTGGCGCAGCCTTTCACACCGGAAGATCTCGAGAAGTTCGAAGCTGAGATGAAGAAGGTGTCCGCCGAGAAGCTGGTGTTTGAGCGTGAAGAGGTGGACGCTGTCGAGGCACGAAAGCGCTTTGCAGACGACCCGCTCAAGTTAGAACGCCTGGCCGAATTTTCCGCCGACGAAGTCATCTCCACTTATCGCGACGGACCGTTCATCGATCTTTGTCGCGGACCGCACGTTCCGGACACAGGCCATCTGAAGCACTTCAAGCTTCTCAACACTGCGGGCGCATACTGGCGCGGGGATGAGAAGCGGCAGATGCTTCAGCGCATTTACGCGACTGCATGGTTCAAGAAGGACGATCTCGAGGCGCATCTGCACCGACTCGAGGAGGCGAAGAAGCGCGACCATCGCGTGCTCGCCCACCAGCTCGACCTGTATTCCACGGATCAGCGCGTGGGGCCGGGACTGATTCTCTGGCACCCTCGCGGAGCGACGATTCGCAGCGAAATCGAGAACTACGAGCGCGACCTGATTTTGCGTCACGGATACGACCTCGTTTACACACCGCACATCGTAAGTGAAAAGCTTTTCCAGATCTCCGGCCACCTGGAGAATTTCAAGGAAAACATGTTCGGTGCCATGGACGTTGAAGGTGCCATGTATCGTCCAAAGCCGATGAACTGCCCTGGGCACATCTGCATTTATCAGTCGAAGCAGCGCTCGTACCGCGACCTTCCGATTCGTTATGCGGAATTCGGGACTGTCTACAGGTATGAGCGGAGTGGTGTGCTGCACGGTATGCTGCGAGTCCGCGGATTTACGCAGGATGATGCGCACGTTTTCTGTACCCCCGACCAGGTCACTCGAGAGATCGAGCGGCTTCTCGACCTCGTTGACGAAATGCTGGCGACATTCGGCTACCCATACACGATCGAGCTTGCAACTCGTCCGGCCGAAAAGGCGCTAGGCACGCAGGAACAGTGGGATGGTGCGCAGAAAACCTTGTCCGATGTATTAAACGCCCGCGGACTCGAGTTTAAGATCGACGAAGGCGGCGGCGCGTTTTACGGACCGAAGCTGGATTTCAAGTTGATCGACGCGATCGGCAGAAAGTGGCAGGGTCCTACGGTGCAGCTGGATTTCAATCTTCCTGAGCGGTTCGAATTAGAGTATGTCGGCGCGGACAACAGCAAACACCGGCCGGTGATGCTCCACCGTGTGCTGGTTGGCTCGATGGAACGTTTTGTTGGGGGACTTATCGAACATTATGCCGGTAATTTCCCGCTGTGGCTGGCTCCGGAGCAGGTTCGAATTATTCCGATTGCCGAGGATCTCCGCGAGGCGGCCGAGCATATTGGCAAGCGATTGTCCGATGCCGGGGTGCGGGTTCATTTGGATCCGCGGCCTGAAACGCTGAACTACAAGATTCGCGATGCGGCTATGCTCAAGATTCCCTACATCGGAGTTATTGGCCGGCGTGAGCTTGAAGCGGATAGCATTGCGCTGCGGGTTCGAGGCTCCGCCGAGAAAGCTCCGCCGAAAATCGTCCCCATTTCGGAGTTTATCGAGACGTTGACGGCAGAAATAGCATCGCGAGTCGTTAAGTCATAGTCGACTCAATAAATCATTGCTTTTAGACCGAAAGGTTACAGGAGACAGACGAGAGGGACGAGAAGTTCGGAGTTTTTGGGGTTTAACAACAAAAAAACTCCGCCTGTCTCGGGTTTCTCGTCCTTCTCCTGTAACATTTCGGTCCAGAGCGACTATCTGTAACCCGGCAAAACTGACAGCCGGCTCTTGATTATCATTCAGGCATCTAACTTCAACTACAATGTCTGACCTTTCACGCCAGCCAGTAATCGTTTCAGCGACGCGCACGCCAATCGGAAAATTCCTGGGCGCGCTTTCCTCAGTCACAGCGCCGGAGCTCGGCGCTATTGTAATTCGCGAGGCACTCCGCCGCGCAAATGTCCCGGCCGATCAGGTCGAAGAAGTGATAATGGGACATGTGGTGCAGGGAGGCACAGGTCAGGCGCCGGCTCGCCAGGCAATGCTCAAGGCCGGCGTGCCCGCTACCGTTTCCGCGCTTACGATAAACAAGGTGTGCGGTTCAGGACTCAAGGCTGTCATGCTTGCGGCCCAGTCCATCAAGGCCGGCGACCAGAAGGTCGTTGTAGCCGGGGGCCAGGAATCCATGTCCAACGCCCCATACTATATGTACGGCATGAGAAACGGCGTTAAGCTCGGCGACCAGAAACTGATCGACGGCGTCATTCGGGATGGACTCTGGTGCGCCAGCTGTGACGTTCACATGGGCTCGCACGCTGAGTACACCGCGCGGAAGGCCAAAGTCTCCCGTGACGACCAGGATGAGTTTGCGTTTTCGTCGCACCAGAAGGCGATTGCAGCGATCGAGCAGGGGAAATTCCGCGACGAGATTGTGACCGTTGAAATAGCTGGCCGCAAAGGTCCCACGAAAGTTGATACTGATGAAGGACCGCGCAAGGACACCACAATGGAAACGCTTGGCAAGCTCAGGCCTGCGTTTCCCGGCGCTGGAGAAGACCTGTCGGTTACGGCCGGAAATGCATCGAGCCTGAATGATGGAGCTTCAGCTCTTGTCGTGGTCTCGGAAGAGTATGCACGTGTAAATGGTCTGGAGATCCTGGCGCGCATCACGGGATATGCGACCGGCGGGACTGAGCCGCAGGATTTATTCTTTGCGCCCATCTACGCGGTGCAGAATCTCATGAAGAAGAATTCGTCGAAGATTGCGGACTACGATCTCATCGAAGCGAATGAAGCGTTCGCGTCCCAGGCGATTGCAAATGGCCGGGGGCTCGGTTGGGACTGGGACCGCGTGAATGTGAATGGCGGAGCAATCGCGCTCGGGCATCCAATCGGTGCGAGCGGTGCGCGCGTGCTTACGACGCTGCTCTATGCGCTCAAGGACCGGGGCAAGAGAACGGGGATCGCGACGCTGTGCCTTGGCGGCGGCAATGCAGTTGCGCTCAGCGTTGAGCGTCCAGAAAAATAGCTTTGAGTCTTACTCTTCCTCGATTTCTCAACGACAAGAAACCGCGGGCGATCGCCCGCGTTTTCTTGTTTCTGCTTATGCTGGTCGGTGCGACGTTCGTTGTGGGTGCTGTCGTCAGCGTGCTCACGCTTCGCGTCCGCACCAGTGTTATTGACAACTACATATCACCATGGGCGACACTATTCGCATTTACTCTTGCGCACCTGGTAATGCTGCGCGGTTTCGATAAGAAACCGTGGAGCGCGGTTGGCCTCGGGCGCGAGAATGTTCGCCTGCCGATTCTTGGCAATGGGTTCGTCCTCGGCGCATTGGCAATAGGAGTTCCCTCACTCCTTCTACTTGCGACATCCGAGCTGAGGATCCTGCCGTCTTACGCCGGGAGCAGCCTGCAGGCAGCGGGAATAGGCGCGGTTACACTCCTGCCTGCCGCATTTTATGAAGAACTCGCGATGCGCGGCTATGCATTCATGGCCATTCGCGAAGCATTTGGCTGGAAGGCCGCGCTAATAGTGACGAGCACCGTTTTTGGGCTGCTTCACATGGGTAACCCGAATGTGGATGCAGAGTCTGTGTTGCTGGTAATCCTCGCGGGTTTTTTTTTGGGAGCCATTCTGCTCGCAACGAACAGCCTGTTCGCGGCCGGAATGGCGCACTTTGCCTGGAACTGGGTGATGGCCGCGCTCATGCACACAAGTGTGAGCGGGATAGTGGTTCCGTCGCCTGATTTTCGTGTGGTTGATAATGGGCCCGACTGGCTTACCGGTGGCGCATGGGGTCCAGAGGGCGGAGTGGCTGCCGGATTCGGAATGATTGTGGCTTTTGTTTACCTATATGCGCGGCGCATTCGCCGCCTGGAGTCGTAGCATGGTGGGGCTTGAAAAGATCGCAGTCATTGGCGCAGGACAGATGGGGAATGGAATTGCGCATGTGCTTGCGCAGTCTGAATATCCGGTGACGATCATCGATGTGTCAGCGGATGCAATAGAGCGCGGAATGGCGACTATCGGCAAGAATCTTGAGCGTCAGGTGAAGAAGGGAAGCGTCACCGCCGAAGCACGCGACGCCACGCTTGGACGCATCAAGACAGCAACTGATATGTCGGCGGCGTCATCTGCTGATCTCATTATTGAAGCGGCCACTGAAAACCGCGATCTCAAGTTCAAGATCTTTGGAAGCCTCGACGCCGTGGCGGCACCAAACGCGATTCTCGCAAGCAACACAAGCTCCATCTCAATTACGGAGATAGCGAGCAGAACGAAACGCCCGGAGAATGTTGTCGGCATGCACTTCATGAATCCTGTTCCAGTCATGAAGCTCGTGGAGATCATTCGTGGACTTGCGACGTCAGACGAAACCACAAACAAGGTCGTTGAGTTGAGCAGCAAGCTTGGTAAGACGCCCGTCGAAGTAAACGACTATCCAGGGTTCGTATCGAACCGAGTTCTTCTCCCCATGATCAACGAAGCCGTGTACTGCTTGATGGAAGGGGTCGGCAAGGCGGAAGCAATCGACCAGGTGATGACGCTTGGAATGAACCATCCGATGGGACCGTTGGCGCTCGCCGACCTGATCGGACTGGATACCTGCGTCGCAATCCTGGAAGTCCTGCAGGCAGGCCTTGGTGATCCGAAGTATCGGCCTTGTCCGTTGCTGCGCAAATACGTTGCGGCAGGCTGGCTCGGAAGAAAGAGCGGGCGCGGTTTTTACATCTATTCCTGAGACGAGTGAATACTGATCTTCGCCCGCTGACTGAAGAGCAGCGGGAGATACGGAGTGTTGCGAGAGAATTCGCCGCGAACGAAATAGCTCCGCACGCGGCTCAATGGGACAGGGACGCGCATTTTGAACCGTCCATCGTCGGCAAACTTGGAGAACTCGGGTTTCTCGGGATGCTGCTCCCTGAGGAGTACGGTGGTCTGGCCCTGGACACTGTCACCTATCTCATAGCGCTGGAAGAAATCGCGGCTGTGGATGCGTCAACAGCCGTCCTGATGAGCGTGCACAATTCGCTCCCGACGCAGATGATTCTGCATTTCGGTACTGAAGAGCAAAAAAAGCGATTCCTCCCACGAATGGCCCAGGGGGAAATTCTCGGCGCGTTCGCGCTCTCGGAACCGGATTCGGGGTCTGATGCGGCGTCGCTTTCAACTCAGGCGGTGCGGGATGGCGACAGCTGGCTGCTCAACGGTACCAAGAGTTGGGTGACTAACGGCGGAAATGCGGGAGCCATCATCGCGATGGCGCGCACGGATACCAGCTCGGCCAGGAAGGGAGGCAGGGGCATCGGAGCTTTCATTGTGACGCCCGATCTTCCAGGTTTTCATGTGGGGAAGAAGGAAGACAAGATGGGATTGCGAGCCTCCCCGACCGTGCAGCTCAATTTCGATAACCTGCGTGTACCCGCTGAGAATCTGCTTGGCGTCGAGTCGCAGGGGTTCATCTACTCCATGCAGTCACTTGAAAACGGGCGCCTGGGAATTGCCGCCCAGGCAATCGGAATTGCGCGGGCCGCGCTCGAGGAGGCCACCAGGTATGCGGGGGAACGCCGGCAGTTTGGTAAGCACCTCAAGGACTTTGAAGCCATCCAGTTCAAGTTGGCCGATATGTCCACGCGGGTCACGGCGGCCCGCTCCCTGCTTCATGATGCTGCGGCCGCAAAAGACAGGGGTCAGCCGGTAACTCATGTCAGCTCCATGGCAAAGCTGTTTGCAAGCGAGACCGCAATGTGGGTTACAACGGAGGCGATCCAGATCTTCGGTGGCTACGGATACATGAAAGACTATTTGGTGGAACGCCTTTTCCGGGATGCCAAGGTTACCGAGATTTATGAGGGTACATCAGAAATTCAGCGCATCGTGATTTCACGCGCGCTTTACCATAGCTAGATCACACTAACGACCAAAGAAATGAAGATTTTTGACACGATGTCCGAGATGGGCCATGAGCAGGTTGTGATGTGCAGCGATCCCATTTCGGGATACCGCGGCATTATCGCAATCCACAGCACCACGCTCGGACCTGCCCTCGGTGGTACGCGGTTCTGGAGTTATGCGTCCGACGCGGAGGCGCTTACGGATGCTCTTCGCCTTTCGCGCGGCATGACTTACAAGAATGCCGTTGCCGGCCTCAACCTTGGCGGAGGAAAGTCCGTCATCATAGGCGACAACCGCACGCGTAATCGCGAAATGATTTTCCGCTCGCACGGACGCTTTGTGGAAAGTCTAGGAGGACGCTACGTGACCGCTGAAGACGTCGGCACCGGCACGACCGACATGGATTTTGTGCACATGGAGACCGACTACGTTGCGGGACTTGCGGGAAAATCAGGCGATCCATCGCCCGTTACTGCGCACGGTGTTTTCCGCGCTATTCAGGCCTCAGCCTTTCATAGGTGGGGAAGCGACAGTCTGCAGGGCAAGACCGTTCTTCTGCAGGGCTGTGGGAACGTGGGCCGCTATCTGGCGAAGGAGCTGCACGGTGCAGGCGCAAAGCTGGTAGTGTCGGACATCGATCCTGAGCGGGCAAAGAAGGTGGCAGCCGAGACCGAGGCGAAGGTTGTCGAGGGTGACACTATCTACAACACCAAGGCCGACATATTCGCGCCGTGCGCACTCGGTGGAATCATCAACGACAAGACCATCGACATGCTCAAGGTAGAAGTAGTGTGCGGTGGTGCAAACAACCAGCTGCTCGAGGAGCGGCATGGCGACATGCTCGATGAGAAGCAGATTCAATACACGCCTGACTACGTCGCAAATGCCGGCGGAGTGATCAACGTGTACGGTGAAGTTGCCGGATGGAACTCCGAGCGCGCCTTCAGGAAGGCGGATGAGATTTACGACACGGTGCTTGGTGTCTTCGACATCGCGAAATCGGATGGCGTGCCGACTTATGTTGCGGCGGACCGTCTTGCAGAGCGCAGACTGAGAGCCGTGAATGGTATGGTTCGCACATGGCCGCAGTGGCCGCGGAGCGCGACTTAACAGGTGAGCGCCGAGCTGATTCCAATTGCCGCGGACCATGCGGGTTTTGAAATGAAACAGAAGCTGGTGGAAGAGTTAAAAAAGCTCGGATATCAGCCCCAGGATCTCGGCGCCAACAGTCCGGAGTCCAGTGACTATCCCGATTACGCCCATCCGCTTGCGCAGGAAATCGCGCGAGGGGGTGCTCAACGCGGAATCCTGCTATGTGGCAGCGGAATCGGGATGGACATAGTGGCGAACAGGTACCCTCACGTGCGAGCGGCGCTCGCGTGGAAGCCTGAAATCGCCGAGCTTTCGCGGGAGCACAACGATTCCAACGTCCTCGTGATACCTTCGCGGTTTGTTTCAGTTGAGGAGGGAATCCAGATCATGAAGATATGGCTGGATACAAAGTTCGAGGGTGGCCGTCACGAGCGGCGCGTGGAAAAGATCGATCCAACCGGGAGCCCGGACACAAAGTGAGCGACTTGAATCTCAGACGTGAGGATTCGCAAATCGCCGAGCTGATCGACAAGGAAGTCGATCGTCAGCGGCATGGGCTTGAGCTTATTGCGAGCGAAAACTTCGTGTCGGACGCGGTGCTCGAGGCGATGGGAACTCCGCTTACAAACAAGTATGCGGAAGGACTCCCGGGAAAGAGGTATTACGGTGGCTGCGAATTCGTTGATGAAGTTGAGCAGCTGGCGATCGATCGCGTCAAGCAGCTGTTCGGTGCGGAACATGCGAATGTGCAGGCGCATTCAGGTGCGCAGGCCAACGCCGCAGTTTATCTCGCGTTTCTTAAGCCGGGTGAGACAGTGCTCGGCCTGGATCTCTCGCAAGGCGGCCATCTTACTCATGGTTCACCGGTGAATTTCTCGGGATTACTGTACAACGCCATTCATTACGGTGTGACTTCCGAAGGCCGGATTGATTACGACCAGATGCAGAAGCTGGCCCGCGAGAAGCGCCCGAAGATGATATTGGCGGGAGCGAGCGCATATGCAAGAATTATTGACTTTGAGCCTTTCGCTGAAGTAGCGAAGGAGATTGGCGCGAAGTTCGTTGTTGACATGGCACATTTCGCAGGACTGGTCGCGACCGGATTTCATCCGTCGCCGGTTCCGCTGGCGGATGCGGTGACGAGTACCACTCACAAGACACTGCGTGGCCCGCGTGGTGGGTTGATTCTGTGCAAGGCCGAGCACGCCAAGGCAATTGACAAGGCCATGTTTCCGGGGACGCAGGGTGGTCCGCTCGAGCATGTGATCGCGGCGAAAGCTGTCGCGTTCAAGGAAGCACTCGATCCGTCATTCAAGACATACTGCGGACAGATTGTCGCCAACGCGCGGACGCTGGCGGATGCGCTTATGAAGCGCGGTTTCCAGGTGGTGTCGGGCGGCACTGACAATCACCTGATGCTTGTGGACCTGCGCAACAAGAACATCACCGGCAAGGCTGCGGAGAAGGCGCTCGATCTCGCGGGAATAACAGTGAACAAAAACACTGTGCCCAATGAAACACAGTCGCCCTTTGTGACGAGCGGAATTCGCATTGGAACTCCGGCTGTCACGACGCGCGGAATGAAGGAGCCGGAAATGGAACGCATTGCAGAACTGATCGACAATGTTATTTCTGCTCCCGACGATGCGGCAAACTCTGCGAAGGTAAAGCATGCCGTCCGCGAGCTTACAGACCGTTTTCCCCTGTACCCGCACAGCTTCAAGGGGAAGGGAGTCAGCGCTTGAGCGGCCAGGTTTTCCGCGAAGGAATTATGGAGCGTATACGGCTCCGTGAGACACGTTTTGACGAACAGGCATATCTGTTCGTGCTTTCCGCGCTGGAATTTTCGCAGAGCAAGCTGGATGCGAGACGCCACATAGCGGGAAGTGAGCTCGCGCATGCTTGCCGGGATCTCGCGCTGGACCGATACGGTGTGATGGCTAGGATCGTTCTCGAGCACTGGGGAATCAATTCCACGTCGGACATTGGCGACATCGTGTTCACGCTTGTGGACCTGGGGTTCCTGTTAAGCCAGCCGAACGACACGCGCGAGGACTTCGCGGAAGTCTACGATTTCAGCTCGGCGTTCGAAAACGACTATCCCTGGACGAGCGTTACCTAGGCCGCACCCGGTTCGGCTAGATTTGGCTGGTGTCCCACACTCCAGTTCCCGTAGATACTGCTGAAAGAGCGCGCGATAGGGACGACCGCGCCATAGCGTCAGGAATTGCCTCACTGACGTTGATGCAGAATGCGGGCGCAGCATGCGCAATCGTGATTGCCAACCTGTTTCGGACTGCTCCGGGGAATGGTGTTGAGGTACTCGCCGGACCGGGGAACAATGGAGGCGATGGGTGGATAGTTGCGGCGGAACTGGCCAGACTCTCCGTGCCTGTTCGTGTTGTGGAGGTTTTGCCTCCAAAAACCGCTGACGCAATAGCAGCGAAGAAACGCTCTGGTGATGCGCACATTTCCGGATTTTCAGGCAACCCCTCCATTGTTGTTGACGCGCTTCTCGGAACCGGCAGCAAGGGCTCGCCAAACGGAGACATTGCAACCGCCCTCACGGCCCTGGCTAATGCGAAGCGCTCTGGCGCCGAAGTAGTTGCGCTCGACCTTCCGACGGGATTAAACGCGACGAGCGGCGAAGTGAGCGATGCGGTTCCGGCTTCACTGACGCTGACATTCGGCGCGCTGAAACGTGGCCACCTTATTTCACGCGGCGTCTGCGGGGAGATTCAGGTGCTGGATATAGGCTTGGGAAAATGGGGCGAGCCGGCGGATAGAGAGTGCGTACTTGCCGACAGCGACTGGGCCTTCGAAAGAATCCCTGCCTTGCGCGCAGACGCGCACAAAGGGACACGTAAGCGCCTGGCGATAATTGCGGGCGACGCCGGCATGGCTGGAGCTGCAATACTTGCCGGCAAGGCGGCGCTGCGCAGTGGAATCGGATTGCTGCATCTTGTTGTTGCACGCGAAAATCGTGACGCCGTTCACGCGGCCGTTCCCGCGGCTCTGGTATCTACACACGACGAGCTGTTACGCGAGCCCGGTGAAATTCTCGGAAAGGCTGATGCGATTGTACTGGGGCCGGGCCTGCATCCGGAAAACGCAAGGAAGTTTCTTGCCGTCCTCCCGGCTTCTGGTACTCCGCTCGTGATTGATGCAGGCGGACTGACGGCCATTGCAGTCGACTTGAATGCGGGAAGGAAGTTATTCCGAGGCAGGGAAGTTGTGCTTACGCCGCATCCCGCGGAAATGGGAAGACTCACCACGCGCTCGACAGAAGATGTCCTGGTGAACCGTTTTGAAATCGGACTGGACCTGGCGCGCAAAGTTGGTGCAACGGTCTTGCTCAAGGGAACGCCGACTGTGATTAGTAGTTCTGCTGGTCAAACAATGGCGAGCGCCACGGGGACTCCGGCGCTTGCAACAGGCGGAAGCGGTGATCTTCTCTCTGGCGTTATAGGAACACTGCTGGCTCACACTGGAAAGGGTTTCGATAGTGCGGTCTGTGGCGCCTGGGTTCATGGGCGGGCCGCGGAAATCTGCGGAACTTCGCGCGGAATCACGCTGGAAGACATCTTGTTCGCAATGCCAGCTGCATGGAGGGTCATTTCGGCGAGCCCCACTCCTCCGGTGCTCACCTCACTGCCGGCCGTGCAATGACTAACTCCACTCCGCTCGGAAGCGGTGGTGAGTTTGACAGGATAAGGAGCATGCTCCGCGCGTTTGGTACGAACGCTACCGGGATTGGTGACGACGCGGCTCTTCTTAACGTGCCGTCGGGGCAGCAGCTCGTTGTAAGCACGGACACGTCCGTTGAAAACGTTCACTTCAAGCGGAAGTGGATGACCTTCGAGGAAATCGGCTACCGCGCCACCGCCGCTGCACTTAGTGATCTCGCCGCCATGGGAGCGGCACCGCTCGGCGTGGTGCTGGCGATTGCAATTCCATCCACCGATGCTGCGGCCCTGGACGATCTGGCAAAAGGAGCAGGTGATGCTGCGGCTGAATGCGGGACCGTTATTGTGGGCGGCGACCTTTCGTCGTCGGAGACCTTGTCTCTCACAGCCACAGTTTTTGGAAGTGCAAAGCGACCACTGCTGCGAAAATCCGCTCGTCCAGGGGACTCCGTTTATCTGACGGGCAGACTCGGTGGATCACACGCTGCGCTGACTGCCCTTCAGAATGGGGAAGCACCTTCGTTGCAAGCTCGCGGGAAATTCGTGCGTCCCACTCCACGAATCCGTGAAGCCATGTGGCTCGCTGAGCATGGCGTTAATGCCTGCATCGATATTTCCGACGGGATCACCGGCGATCTCGGGCACATTGCCGCAGCAAGCGGGGTGGGCATTACCTTGCTCGCTCATAGAATTCCGGTATTCGACGGCACGACTTCCATGACGGCGCTCAGCAGCGGAGAGGAGTATGAGCTTTGCGTGACGTCGCCGCATGAGCTCGACACACAGGAGTTCGAGAAGCGATTTGGCATTCCGCTTACATTCATTGGTGTAGTGAAAGCTTCGGATACGCCGGGAGTAGTGATCGGTGCGTCCGCCGCAATCAGCAGAGAGGGGTCTTTCAACCATTTTGTGAATGATCATAAGTAGGGTATTCCGAACCATCACGACAATTCTTGCCGCGCTGATTTTCACGCCCTCTATTGGGATCCTCGCGATTGTCGCCGGTTTGCTCGGCGTCAAGGACAGGCCGAACGGGATTTATGATTTTGTCCCGCGCAAATGGTCCCGCATCATGCTCTGGGCTGCCGGCGCAAAGGTTACAATGCACGGGGATGAACAGCTTGTTGAGGGAGAGCCACACATATTCGTGGCGAACCACCTTAGCTGGTTCGACATCCCGGCACTCGCCGGCTACCTCCCGCGCTACAAATTCGTAGCGAAAGCTGCGCTTTTTAAGATTCCCGTGTTTGGTCCGGCAATTCGGGCCGTGGGAATGATTCCAATCGAGCGCGATAACCGGAAGGCGGCAGTTGAGTCACTGAAACTCGCGGCCGACAAGATCAAGGAAGGGAATTCGGTGGTCATATATCCTGAGGGAACAAGAGGGACTGGTTACCCTCTGCGGCCGTTCAAGAAAGGCCCTTTCGTGCTCGCAATTGCTTCCGGCGTTCCAGTTGTTCCCGTCCTGCTGCATGGGACGCTCGAAGTGTTTGGCAAAGGGTCCAAGAGTGTGCGGCCGGGTCGAATAGATATACATTTGCTCGAACCAATCCCGACCGCCGGTCTGGGATACGACGACAGGGAAATGCTTGCAAACCAGGTTCGCGACAGGATGGCAGCGGCACTCGAGCGAGTGTACGGAATAAGGAGTCCTGCAGGTGGAAATTCCCGCGCTGACTAGCGCGCCACATTTTACTAACTGATGTCAACAATTCTTGATATTCGCGCCAGGGAAATTCTGGACAGCCGCGGCAATCCAACAATCGAAGCAGACGTAACCCTGACCAGCGGTGCAATTGGGCGCGCAGCAGTTCCAAGTGGCGCATCAACAGGTGAACACGAAGCCGCCGAGCTGCGCGACGGGGATCCGGAGCGATACGGAGGAAAGGGAGTCGAGCAGGCGGTGCAGAGTGTTGTCGAGCGAATCGCTCCGGCGTTGAATGGATTGGTTGCTTCCGATCAGGTCGGAATCGACAGGACGCTGATCGACCTCGACGGAACGCCGAACAAGGGTAAGCTGGGTGCAAACGCAATCCTGGCTGTTTCGCTTGCCGTCGCGCGTGCCGCGGCCGCCGATCATGACATGCCTCTATATCGTTATCTCGGCGGTCCGATGGCGAGAACGTTGCCGGTTCCAATGATGAACATCCTGAACGGTGGAGCTCATGCTACGAACACTGTGGATTTTCAGGAGTTCATGATCGTCCCCGTGGGCGCGGAGAAGTTTTCCGAAGCGCTAAGAATGGGAACCGAAGTCTTTCATGCACTGAAGAAGGTTCTGGTCAAGCGAAAGATGTCCACGGGAGTCGGGGACGAAGGCGGATTCGCTCCTGATCTCAAGAGCGACGAAGATGCGCTCAAGATTGTAGTGGAAGCCATCGAGAATGCAGGATATGCGCCGGGAAGGGAAATCGCGATTGCGCTCGACTGCGCCGCTTCGGAGCTGCACAAAGGCGGCACTTACACCTTCAAGAAAAGTGGAGCGGGTTCGCGAGACGCGGACGGGATGATCGAGCTGTACGCCAAATGGCTGGATGAATATCCTATTGTGTCGATCGAAGACGGTCTCTCCGAAGACGACTGGGACGGGTGGGCAAAATTGACCGCGGCGCTGGGTGATCGTGTTCAGCTTGTCGGCGATGATCTTTTCGTCACCAACACCAAACGATTGGCGCGCGGAATTGAGAGTGATGTCGGGAATGCCATTCTCATCAAGCTGAATCAAATTGGAACTCTTACTGAGACGCTCGAGTCAATCGAGATGGCGCGAGCCAACGGGTATCAGTCGATCATCTCGCACCGCTCTGGCGAGACAGAGGATACGTTCATCGCTGATCTCGCCGTTGCGACGGGAGCGGGGCAAATCAAGACTGGTTCAGCGAGTCGAACCGACCGCGTCGCGAAGTACAACCAGCTGCTGCGCATTGAGGAACAGCTTGGCGAGCAGGCTGAGTACCCGGGCGGAGCGATTTACGGTCTTTAGAACGGACGCGTAGTGAAGAAGCTGCTTTGGATGCTGATTATCGCTGGCGCGATTTTCTTCGCGCTACAGGGCGGGGAATACAGCACCCGTGATCTGTTCAAGCAGCGGGCGCGGAAGGAGAAGCTGACCGTCTCGCTTGACTCGCTTAAGCGCCAGGTGGATTCGCTCAAGGTCGTGAAGCGCGCAATCGATACGGATCCTGCCGTGCAGGAACGGCTCGCGCGCGAGGAATTCGGAATGGTGCGCGGTGATAAGGAGCTTTTGTACCGTTTTGTAGAGGATTCGGTGGCAGTTTCTACCCGTCGTTAGCTTGCTTCTCCACTCCGCCCCGCTTAAGTTGCAATTCTATCGCGGGGTGGAGCAGCCTGGTAGCTCGTCGGGCTCATAACCCGAAGGTCGCGGGTTCAAATCCCGCCCCCGCCATACCGCAGACGGCCGGTCCGAGAGGGCCGGCCGTTTGTGTCACCCGGCAGGGTAGCTCAGCTGGCTAGAGCGCACGACTCATAATCGTGAGGTCGGGAGTTCGAGTCTCCCCCCTGCTATTGTATCACCTCGAAAAAGAGCCATGAAAATCTCAAACGTGTTCAGACTGCTCGCTCTCTGCGGTTGGCTTGCAGTTCCATATGCAGCAGCCAGCGCGCAGGTCGATACCTTGTCGCCTAAGCCTGGCCTCATTCGCCAGGCTGACCTTCTGCCAATTGCCGGGAGCATTGCTCTTGTCGGAGCAGCGTTTGCTGCTGATCGCTCGATCCAGCGATCGTTTCAGTCCGAGGCCACACAAACCAATTCTTTTTTCATGCATACGTCGGACGCTGCTGGTGTAGTAGCTGATCCCGGCGTGCTTGTCTTCAGTGCCGCGACGTACTTCGCAGGTCTCGCGACGCACTCGCGTCCGGTTGCCGCGCTTGGCATGTACACAGGCGAAGCGGTTGTCCTTGGTGGTGTAGTCGCGGAGGTATTCAAGGGTGCTGCCGGACGGTCGCGACCGAAGGTTGATTCCCTCGCAGTCCACAGCTTTCATGCGGGAAAGGGATTTTCCAATGACGATTTTGGGTCATTCCCATCCGCTGAGACTACAATCGCGTTTGCTGCCGCGACTGCATCGAGCAGGTACGTCTCAAGGGAGTGGCCGCACGCGGCTCACATTGTTACGCCAGCTGCTTACACGCTCGCAACGTTAGCAGGACTGTCCCGGCTCTACAAAAATGAACACTGGGCTAGTGACGTCGTTGCAGGCGCCGTTCTGGGAGCGGCTGCGGCTGTGGAATTCGATCGGTGGAATCTGGCCCACCCTAACAATGTGTGGGAGCGAATTTTTCTTCCAAAAAGTTTTCAGGTGCGAGGACATTACCGCAGTATTGGCTGGTCGCTTTAAACCGTGCTAGCGCTCTAAAAACGTACGCGCGCACCAGCATTTATCGTTCGGCCTTCCAATGGCGCCCACTGATCGGTAGTCCATCTCCCTGTCGCACTTTGCCGGGGACGGAGGAACGGCTCAAAACGCGTTTGACGAACATCGCCTAGATTGTCGGCGTTTATATAAAGCGTCGCTTTGCCGATCCGCTGCTCGGCCAGGATACCAACCGTCATATATGCCTTTGAAGTTTTTCTGTATGGATTGTCTTCGAGCGATTGGCGCCCGGTATAGAAGACTTCGAGCCCGACCCGGGTTCCGCTTTCGTCCTCAGCAAAAGCCAAATCGATTCCTCCGGCCTGACGCGGAATAAGGGGTGCCGTTATCGAGGCGCGTTTATCCGCCGACCACTCCGTTGCCGACGTCAGGCTATAAAGAGCTGTTAATGAAATTGGCTCGACGCCGTACAGGGCAAAAACCTCGAGTCCGTGGATGCGCGTCGGCGAAGGAGCATTCAATAGTGTGATTACCCGGGGATCGGATCCACCCTCTCTGACAACTACAGCATTGTTCAGGCGCGACGCAAAAACTCCCGCGTTTATTTCAATGGCGCCGACATGTCCATTGATGTCAGCCGATGCGTCGCGGAATGTTTCTGCGCCGAGGCTGCTGAGGCCGCGAACGCGGGAAAGACCTGTGGCCTCAGCATCCTCCACGAGCGGTGTCGGAGCCGAGGTCGACATGCCGCCGGCGGTCCTTAGAGTCCAACCCGGGATGAGGTGTGCAAGCGCGGATAGTCGCGGGCTCAATGAGAGACCGTAGCGCTGGTGTTCGTCGAGGCGCGCAGTGCCCGAGACGGCAAAGCGACGGCCGATCGTACGGGTAATCTGGGCAAACGCGGCAGCTGATGTAAACGAGTAGCGCGCATTGGCCAGCTTCGCGCTCTCCAGTCGATCGAGATTTCCCGATGCGCCGAACAGCGTAGTTCCAGATTCTGAATTGTGCGCAAGGACAGCTTCGACAAGACCTGTAGTCCTTGTGTCCAATTCGACAGAGTCGCCAAACTGCCTCCGCTGATGCTGGGCCGCGAGTGACCCCCGCATCGAAAGCATGGAACTCCCGGACCGCACCGAGTGCACAACTGTGCCGAGATCGGCATGGGTTGTTTCTGCTCCGAGGGGAAAGGACCGACCATCGGAGAGTGCACCCACACTCCCACCATTCCGATTTACTCGCGATGCACCCGCAGTCCACATTGTATTGCTTCCGTTCTCGCGGGTCTGAAAACCGCGCACACGCATTTCGCCGCGAGTGAAGTCTGGAATATCCGCCCATCGATCGCTGTTGATGTCGCGCCGGCTTTGGTGATGCGCGCCGCCGAGAACAGTTATGCCGGCGCCTTTCTGCAAGGCACGACCATGCCATGCAACAAGATCTTGGCCGCCTTGGGATGAGACATTGATCAGTGCGTCACTGGAGGTACCTGCACGCGGCGGTTTTCTCGAAATAATATTCAGCACACCGGCGAGCGCTGAAGGACCGTATAGCGCTGTCGCAGCACCCTTGATGATTTCCGCCTGACGAATATCGAGCGGTGGAATGTCGAGAAAGGATATACCCTGTACCTGCCCGTACAGCGGGAGACCATCGGCGAGCGCGAGCGTGTAATGTCCCCTCATTCCGCGAAGGCGAATTCCGGCGCCGCCGAGCGAGGCTCCAACGGGCTGCACTCGTACACCTGGCATTTCAGCGAGCAGGCGCGTGGGATCTGCCGGGCGCATGATACTCTTCTCGTCAACATCTTCGCCAGCGAGTGTTTCGACCCGCTCAGGTTCGTCCTCAATTCGCCGGTTAACGCGGCTTGTACCTACAATTACAGGCGCGAGAGTCGCCGCTTGTGAGGGAATGAGATTAAGTGTGAAGCTCGTATCGCTGTTCACTTGAATCGACGTGGAGTCCGTTCGCAGTCCCCGCTTGGACGCTGTAACGAGCCAGGTTCCCGATTTCAGGACGAGGGTGGTGTTGCCGCGCACATCTGTGGCGGAAATGGTGGGGCTGGTCCCCGCTCCCGTTGTCGCTGCCGAGACCTGCGCACCGGGAATTGCGTTTGTTCCGCTTAGAACCGTCACGGTCACGGAGTGGTCCTGCGCGCGAGCGCCGCCGGGCACTGCCGCAAGGGCGAGTATCGTTACCAAAGCCAAATAAACGGGAGAGTAAGGTTGGTTCATGCTGGCGAATGCCATCTATCGCGCAACAATCATTTCTGGCGTTTCGCCGAGGACCAGTGAATCGCGCGAATTTTCCAGCGTCCATTCGTCCTGGTGAGCACCATCAGCTCCGTTCCCTGGCTATTAATGGGACGTCCCTTGAAGTCCCCCGTCGTTGTGGACGTGGAAACAATCCATACTGTGTTTCCATTTCGGTGCACACTTATCACCTTGCGCTCCGACGGCACGGCTCGACTGAATTCAATGTCAGCGCCAAGATGATGCGAGAGATACTCCGACCGGGTTTCAAGAAAGCCGCTTTCGAGAACAATAACGTCATCCGCCAGGACTGATTTAACGATGGCGGTATCACAGCCGCCAGTGCGGCGTGGAATTTCTTTAAAGGGCCGGCTGTTTGGTGAACTACTCAAAACGCACGACCCAAAACGGGGTTATTCCGAGTACTCTTTAAGATCTTTCCGTTTGGCAGGGTCGCTGGTTAGAGCACGGCGCTCATAACGCCGGGGCCTCTGCGCAGCTTGTAATGACAATGTTCGCTGTGTCGGTTCGTCGAAGCTTCCTGCGAGGAGCTTCTTGTACTGATACTCAACGGACCGTTCGCCCTGAGCGAAGCACGCGTGTCGCGGGATACTGTTATCCTTTTATCGGTGGGGATTTAAGGAAACCGCCTACAATAAACACGGGTATCCCCTACATCGCGCGAGTTTGGTAATCGACACCCTTCGGCACGAGAATTCAGTCGGGAGCGTGTATCCGGGTTAATTCAATTGTATTGGGCACATCGGCGGGGGCTGGTATCGGCGGCGACGTTCGTCATCTGCGGTGTTTTCGTAGGTGGTGGCTCTTGGCGGGCCGCCGGCCTTTTTGGGATGAGCTTCAAGAATCGCGTTCTTTAAAACCAGATGCGATCGCAACAGAGTCGGTGCGGGCCGCGCTATCGGGCGCACTTCGCCGCGTGAAATCGGCGAATCAATTTCCTATACGGCACAATCCTTAATGACCTTACCGACAGCGACCGCGAAGGTAACCCGGCGCCGATTTCTCAAGCTGGCGAGTGCTGTCAGCGCTCTCCTTTCCGGAATCTTCATCGCGGTTCCGTCGTTGCGCGCGTTCCTTTCGCCGGCTTTTGCCCGGCCAAAAAAATCAGTTTGGGTCAAAGTTGCCGAAGCTGACCTCGTGGATATCGCCACTCCTGTCAAAGCGGATTTCGTGGAAGTGACGAACGACGCTTGGGTCGAGAGCCGCACGCTCCGCACGGTGTGGCTGTACACTGAAGACGGAGAGGCGTTTACTGCGTACAGCGGCGTCTGCACACATCTCGGGTGCAGCGTCGGTTTTGATGCTGCCAAAAAGCAATATCACTGCCCCTGTCACCACGGGCTATTCGATATAAAGACGGGCGCCGTGCTCGGCGGACCGCCGCCGCGCCCGCTCGACAAGCTGCCAGTGAAAGTGGAAGACGGGGCGGTTCACGTGATGTATCAGACATTTCGCACCGGCGTCGCCGGAAAGGTCCAGACGTGATAGCCGAGCCGGATGATCCGCGTCCGAAACGCGGCTGGCTCGACGAGCGCCTTGATCTCGCCGGAATAAAGCGCGCGCTTCTCGACCGCGAAGTTCCCGATCGTTTGACCTGGTGGCACACGCTTGGGAGCGCGGTCCTCACTGTGTTCGTGGTGCAGGTCGTCACCGGCGTCGTCCTCGCGACATACTACTCGCCCTCGCCGGATCACGCGTATGAGAGCGTCCGCTTCATTCAGAGCCAGGTCGCGAGCGGCGCGCTCCTTCGCGGCATACACCACTGGGGAGCGAGCGCGATGGTTGTGCTCGTTCTCGCCCATATGATTCGTGTTTTCAGCATGGGGGCATACAAGTATCCGCGCGAGCCGAACTGGCTGATTGGCACGGTGATGTTTCTCATCGTGATGGGATTCGGCTTTACCGGCTACCTTCTCCCGTGGGATGAGCGCGCCTTCTGGGCGACGCAGGTCGGGACCAGCATCGCCGGCACGGCGCCGGTAGTGGGATCGGGAGTCGCGCTGGTGCTTCGCGGCGGAGCCCAGCTCGGCGCCCCCACCCTGACGCGCTTTTATGCGTTTCACGTCCTGTGGCTGCCGCTGCTGCTCGGCGTGTTCGTGGCCGTGCATCTGGCGCTTGTCATTCGGCAGGGGATCGCACCGCGAACCAACGCTCTCGAAGAGGGATCGCCGCCCCGGACAACCGATCCCGCTTACCCGCGATACTATAAGAAGGGGTATGAGGCGGCGAAGCGCGCCGGCGTCAGATTCTGGCCGGACATCGTTGCCAAGGATCTGATTGTCTCGTTCGTCGTCGTGGCGGCGCTGGTTCTCCTTGCGCTCACTTTCGGGTCGAATCTCGAAGCTCCCGCCGACCCGAGCAACTCCGCATACGTGCCGGTTCCCGAATGGTACTTCCTTCCGTTCTACCAGTTACTGAAGATGTTCCCTGGATCGATGGAGAGCACAATCGCGATCGGCGTGCCGCTGCTGCTCGTTTTCGCGCTCCTCGGACTCCCTTTTTTCGACACGCGGAGCGTGCGGAGCTTGCGTCACCGGCCGCTGGCGATGGTATCGCTGGGGATTCTGCTTGGCGGCTCGGCGCTGCTCGTCGGCGCCGCCGCTCGTGAGACGCAGCCCACGGTCGCGCCGGAGAGCGGCCAGTATCTGACTGCTTCACAGCGTGCAGGACGGGCACTGTTCGAGCGCCAGTGCGCCGGCTGCCACATCGTCGCCGGACTCGCCTCATCGGAGAAGCGGGAGAAAAACGAGAAGGAGGGTCCGAAGCTCACCGACGTCGGCTTTCGTCACTCAGCGGCCTGGCTTCACAGCTTCATAGAGGATCCGCATCTCTTCCGCGGCGATACGTCTAGCATGCCTGGCTTTGGACCTCCGGTGATCTCTCACCAGGAGATCGAAGAGCTGGCGCAGTATCTCACCAGTCTGCACGGACTTTCCGGGAAGAACCTCAAGCCTGAATACCAGGACACATTCCCGGAGCCAAGGACCGCTGCATCGCCGCAGAAAGCGCAGCGATGAATTCCGCTGATTGATCGGTTTGACCGCATGTGTCTCTATATTTCACTTCACGGAGGAACGTATGAAAAAATTTCTAATGATCGGTGCGACCGTCCTCGGTATCGCGGGCTTTGCGGGCGACGCTCACGCCATTCCAGCGTGGGCGCGCAAGTACAATACGAATTGCTCCGGCTGCCATTATCCGGTGGTGCCGCGGCTTAACGCGGAGGGGCTGGCGTTCAAGTGGGCCGGATTCAGAATGCCCAGCGAAATCGGTGAGAACGCGGAAGTGAAGAAGATCGAGGACTACCTCGCCGCTCGCGGAATCGCCCGCTATGCTTATGTCAAAACGAAGGGCGAGCCGGCGAACGAGAACGCGTTCAGCATTCCGAGCGCGAGTCTCTTCGCAGCTGGCGCGGTGGGAACCAACTATGGCGGCTTCTTTGAGTTCGAGCGTACCCCAGACGGAGCCGTTGACCTGATTGGCCAGATTGCCGGGATATGGGGCAAGGAAAATAAGTTTGGCGGAGTGCGCTTTCTTCAGGGGCACTTGCTGATGGGAGGAGCCGTCGCAGGCTTTGACCGCCCGATCGGCGTGCTGGCGCCGCTGGCCCTCGATGAAACAACTACCGGCGCCTCTCCTTTCACCTTCGGTGGCGATCTGGTAGGCATCGAAGGTTCGTATGTGGTTTCGAAGCGAAACCGCACCTCCGTCGGAGTAGCCAACGGAGTGACAGCGGGAATGAGAGAAGCGGCGAGCACGAAAAAGGATGTGTTCGTCACCAACCAACTCATCTGGGACGACGACGGCGGCGGCCTGATGACCACCGGGTACTACGGTACGGTTGCGGGGCTGGACTCTATGGCGCCCGGTGCCAATTCGCATTTCTACCGTCTCGCGGCCAGCGCCAACCACTACTTCGGACCGTTCGAGGCGCTCGTGGGGTATGTATACAGCAAAGACAAGGACCTTCCGATAGGAAAGACCTTCTCTGCATCATCGATTGCGGGGTCCGCTTACTGGCTATCCGGCGCCTACATAGTGCCGGAGAAGCATTTTACGGTTTACGGGCGATACGAGTTCGTCAATTCGAATCGGGATGTCGCCGATGCCGGAACCCGTCGGTTCGTTTTTGGAGGAGTGTTGCCGGTGAACGTGCCCGAATACATGCGTCTCGGTATCGAGTACTTCCACGATTCGCCGCGACTTAGCACGGCCCCGACAAAACAGGGCCTGTTCGCGGATGTACATCTTGCGTTCTAGAAACCTGCGGCGCTCACTGATTTTCAGGAGTTAGATCTATGAAGTTAGCTATTCTCGCACTCACGCTCGTCACCTTTGCACTAGTGACGGTCGCTGGAAGTAACGCGCATGAATCCGATGGCAAGGCGCTGTACCTGAAGAACTGCCGGCAGTGTCACGGCGCCACCGGAGTGCCGTCATCGCAGACGGTGCACAAATATCCGAAGATTAAGACGCTGAGTGATGCTGCATTCCTGGCCGCTCGCTCCAACGACTCCATTGTTGCGGTGCTGAACAAGGGAGTAGGCCGCGACATGAAGTCTTTCAAGGACAAGCTTACGGCGGAGGAAATGGAGGCGATCGCGAAGTACGTGCGGACGCTCGTCAAGGATTCGAAGTGAATCACCGCAGCTACACAGGCTTTCCAGATCAATGTGGGGTATTGCGACGACCGTGACACTCAGTTCCTGGTTCGCGAGCATGCTGCGGGTGGCTGGTTTCTATTCCGGACCGGCCACGGCTGTGGGATACTGCATGCACTTTAGTCACTTTTAAATACTTGGCCGCACAGTCTCGGGTGCGTTAAATTAGACTCCGTTCTACCTGCCAAGTACAGCAGGACAATCGTGATTCCGAATATGGCGCCGCAGACAATCTGCTTATCGCGCTGCCACGACCCCGCCAGCGTAGAATAGGAATCGCTGCAATGCTTGCAAGCAATGTGATTCCGTGGGTTATGGTGTTGGCGATTTCCTCGCCGTTGTCTGTGGCCGGGGGTTAATCATTGCTTGCGGCGGGCCGACGACCAATGAATGGAGCGGATCGTCCAAACACCACGAACGCGGCTCAGGACGATGAGCTCGGCGCCTATGCTGTTGATTTCCCGTCCCTTGAATGACCCTTTGGATGCCGAGGTGGAAGCAACCCAGGCGGCGTCGCCTCTTCGTGTTACGCGTAACACCTTGCGCACCGAGGGAATTGCCCGGACGAATTCAATGTCAGCTCCAAGATGATGCGCGATGTAATCCGCGCGGGTTTCTACATCTCCACTCTCGAGTACCATTACATCAGCCGCCAGCGTGCGGATTGCAGCGGCGGTGTCACCCTTCGAAAGCGCAGAGTGAAATGCGTCAACCGTTTTTACGATGGCGGCTGAATCCGCGTCATGCCGAACCGGCTTCGCGGACGGTAGTGCCTTCGAATGCAGGGGAGCTGCATTTGTCGCGAGCCAAACTGCCGGAACGAGAGTCCAGAGAATTGGAGAAATCATTTGCAATTCCGTCAGAATGTTGGAAAGGAAACCACAGCTTGTGTTACACCGAATATAGGGGCGGATTGCCGCAGCTGTATCGCCAAGTGAAAGCTTTCAACTGTTTTTACAATTGCGGATGAATGTCGAAGAACAGTTTGCGTCCTGAACCGCATGTATTGAATGGCGCCGGCTGCTGTTTTTACTCCTGGGGCTTCTGTCTCTTTTATTCGTCGTTGTCGCACTTTATTCATTGATGCGCGGCAATTCCAGACTGACAGCGGGCGAGATCGAGGCCGATGTGTAAAGGCACAACATGCCGCGCGTTCGATTAATGGCGCTCCACGGGCTTCGGTGCATGATGCTGAATTCGCCCGTCTTCGGACTCAAATCGCTCCCGCCAACTTGCCACGATCGCTATTGCGGCGGATTTGTCGTTCCCGCCACAGCGAATACACGGCTGGAAGCACTATGAGCGTAAGCGCAGCGCTTGTTATCAATCCGCCCACCATGGGAGCCGCAATCCGCTTCAGTACATCCGAGCCTGTTTCCTGGCTCCAGAGAATTCGCGTCGATTCGGCCATGTGTCCTTTGAACGAAGACGTCTTTGCGGCGGGCGACGTGACGGGAGGACCGGGCTACGTATATGTAGCAGCAGCCGGTGGGCGGGTCGCGGCGGAGAATGCCATCAAGAGCCTGGACCCGAATGTTAATGCGGGAGCAATAGAGCGCGAGTTTGACACGTCTGTCGTTCCCAACGTCACCTTTACAGCGCCGCAAGTCGCGTCTGTGGGAATGACCGAGATCAATGCGCGCCAATCCGGATACAACCCGCAGGTCACGGTACTGCAGATGAAACAGGTACCCCGAGCACTCGTTAGCCGTGAAGAGGCTGGACTTATCAAGATCGTCGCGGACACTGCGACAGGCAAGCTGTTAGGTGTGCATGCCGTCGCTCCGTTCGCAGGAGAGTTAATGGGTGAGGCTGCGTTGGCGATCCGATTCGGGCTCACGGCGCGTGATATATCAGGGACGCTGCATCCTTATCTCACAT
>JBKJPM010000299.1:0-5068 GCA_046595175.1 Gemmatimonadaceae bacterium | reverse complement strand
TCTGATTCTGGGGCGGGTTTATTTCGCACTTGTGGGCCTGTGCATCGGCTCGTTCCTGAATGTTTGTATTTCGAGATGGCCCGTAGGGTTGTCGGTGGTTAAGCCACGCTCGCGCTGTCCCAAGTGCGAACGTCCAATTACCGCTATTGAAAACATCCCTGTGCTCAGCTGGGTGTTTCTCCGTGGAAAGTGCAGGGGGTGCAAGCTTCCGATATCAATCGAGTATCCCGCGGTGGAGCTCCTCCTCGGAATCGTTTGGTTGTTATGCGCGTTCCGATACGGCGCCACATTTACCGGCGTGCGGGTTGCGATATTTGCGTCCTTTCTGATTGGAATCGCAATCACCGATTTGCGGCATTATGTAATTCCGGACGGGTACACAATCACCGGACTGGTCTGGACCCTTGCAGCCGCGATTGCAGCACTTGTTTTCGATCCTCTCCAGGCGGTCACCTCGCCTTTTGCGAGCCCATATGACGCTCTAATCGGCGCGTGCGTGGGTGCGGGTGCGATTTCAATTGTGGGATGGTTGGGTGAAGCAAGCTTGAAGAAAGAGGCGATGGGTTTTGGTGATGTAACCCTCATGGCGTTTGCCGGCGCGGCGCTTGGCGCCGGGCGCGCGTTGCTGACGATCTTTATTGGGGCTGCAATCGGAGCGGCCGTGTTCATAATCATTGTTTATCCGGTCACCCGTCTCAGAACCAATGAAGCGGGGGAGCGGCGGACAGTTCCACTCGTTCCATTCGGCGTTTTTCTTGCCCCCGCAGCTTTTGCGACATTGATCTGGGGCGATCGGATGATTGCGTGGTACCTGCAAATTACCGGACTATGAAAAAACTTGAGGAAATGGCAAAAATTCTCGTGACACTCTGCCTGCTTGTGGCAAGCGCCTGCGTCGATCGCCCCAAATACTCGGGCCCTTACGGGAAGCAGGTTGCGGAGGCGATTCCAAAGATCGAGAACGCAGTGGGCATGAAGTTCAAGACTCCGCCCAAAGTCGAGACGCGTTCGCGCGCGCAGGTTCGCGCGTTCGTCGCGCAGGAATTCACCAATCCGGAAGCGCAGCGGGATCTCGCGGGTGTCGAAGCGTCGTACAAGCGATTCGGAATGATTCCAGACTCGCTGCATCTCCAGAAGTTCATGGTGGACCTTCTCGAGGAGCAGATCGTCGGGTATTACGATCCCAAGACCAAAGTCCTCTATGTGGTGGACGGGTCACCGCGCGAAGCAGTGGACATCACAGTGACACACGAGCTCGTTCACGCTCTCCAGGATCAGTACATCAGCCTTGACTCAATCCAGAATATCCACGGCCAGAACGACCGGTCGTCGGCTGCCCAGGCGATTTTCGAAGGCCAGGCAGTTTATGAGCAGATTGCGGCAAGCCTGGGCGGGACCAATGTCGCGATCAACCTTCCCGGAGGGTGGGACAGAATCCGAGACATGATTCGCGACAATCAGAGTTCGATGCCGATTTTTGCCGCGGCTCCGCTGGTGATACAGGAGACGCTCATTTTCCCCTATCTGAGCGGCGCGGAGTTCGTGCGGAATTTCAAGGATCGCCGTGCAGGCCAGAATCTGTATGAAGACATACCTGTCTCCACCGAACAAATTCTGCATCCAATCGCATATTTTGCGCGCCGCGACGCCCCAACCGTCGTTGATCTCGGCATTCTGGCGGGTGCGACGAAGGTGTACGAGAACACGCTCGGTGAATTCGAGACGCGCCTTTTCATCTATCAGCACCTTGGCGACCAGAATGAAAGTGTGCGCGCCGCGACAGGATGGGACGGCGACCGTTACATCCTGTTCAAGACTGTCGGGGGAGAAGGCCTGGTGTGGCTGACTGTTTGGGATTCAGCGGTTGAAGCCGGTGAATTCTACGACATCGCGAATCAGGCGCTCGAGAAGCGGTTCAGTACGAAATCCGTTTCCGCTGGAAAATTTGCGAAGGCGTATGAACCCGCTGGTCGTTCAGTTCAGCTATCGACGACCGAAATTGCGGGAAGGCCGGTTGTGATTTTCGTGGATGTGCCGAAGGGTGCGAGCACGAATGTGCTGCATCCGGATCAGATCCGGTTCAAGCAGTAGCGATATTGCAATGCAGTTCAGAGTCCAATAAGCTTGGATAATCCGAATGTGACAACGCCTACCGCCGCGCCAAGCACGTAGCCGATGGTGATAATCAGTCTCAGCTCCTTGCCGATGACTGACTTGAGAATCTCCTCGACGCGGTCAACGCTGAACGCCATGACTTTGCGCTCTACCATGGCCTGAACGTCGAGCCGCTGCACCAATGATGGCAGTTGGTTATTGATCCACTCCCACATGAGCGGCGCGGTTGCGTGTGCAAGCCTCGC
Organism: Gemmatimonadaceae bacterium; assembly: GCA_046595175.1. GTDB lineage: Bacteria > Gemmatimonadota > Gemmatimonadetes > Gemmatimonadales > Gemmatimonadaceae > UBA4720. Next base: position 2,708 of record JBKJPM010000299.1, on the reverse strand, counting down.
CGGGGCCTCGGGGTCCTGCGTCATCTCGACGTTGGCGAGAATCTCCGACACGGGCTTCTGCAGGTATGTGAGGACGGCGTCGTGGATTGTGCGGGAGATTTCTTCCCGGATCTCGGCATCGTCGAGCATCACCACCAGCTGTTCAACGCCATCCGTCTCAATAGTATCCAGGACCGATTCCATTTTTCGCTCGCTCATCATGAGCTTTGCGAATACGCGCTCGTGAAACTTGAGATCGTTCACGAACTTGTCGAACATCCCGTGGACCGCGTCGCGAAGCTTGGTGCGGGTTGTCGGCTGGCCGAGGAACGACCCGAGCTTCTCCATTGCCACTGGCAGGTACGACGTCATCGCGCCTTCCATTGCTGCTACCGCAGCTGGCGGGACTTTGTCGATCAATGGGTCTCGGGAGCGAATAATCTCACCGATGACTTCGGCTACCTTGGCCTCGAATGCATCGCGGAGGTCCTGGCGCCCAAGCTCGCTCTGCAGGTCGCCAGCTGTGACAAGTCTCTCGCCGACTGTACGGCCAAGGCTTTTCGCTAGCCGCGCCTGATTCTTGGGGATGGCGCCCTGGATGCCAAAGTGTTTGCGCTTCGGATTGAATAACATCCAGACTGCGACAGTGTCTGTGAGACCGCCGGCGAGGGTTCCGATCGTCACGTGGATGCCGAACTGAACCCAGTTGCTTTCAATGTTGAAGGACACTAGTCCGCTTGCTTCGACTCCGGAACCTGTGCGGCGCGATCAAGCGCTTCAGGCTCCTTGACGGTGGTTGCTGCTGGTGCGGCCGGCATGTCCGCATTTGCAGTCGGGGTGGATATTACCGCAGAGTCCGTCTGCGGCTTGGGAAGAAGAACGGAGCGGATAATCTCGTCCATGGTTGAAACGAAGTTGAAGGTCATCGTCTTCCGGATCTCATCCGGAATGTCGCGGAGGTCCTTTTCGTTGGTCGCGGGCATGATCACTTCGCGGAGACCGGCACGGTACGCCGCGTAGATCTTTTCTTTCACGCCCCCAATCTCCAGCACCTTTCCGCGCAGTGTTACTTCTCCCGTCATTGCGAGATTGCGACGGACAGGTCTTCGGCTCAGCACGCTTGCAATAGCAAGAGTTACTGCGGCGCCGGCGCTTGGTCCATCTTTGGGAATTGCTCCAGCAGGGAAGTGAATGTGGAGGTCAGACTCGCGAAACTCTTCATCGGGAATTCCCAGCGAGTCGCCACGTGACCTCACATACGAGTACGCGGCGTCAACGGATTCACGCATTACTTCCCCGAGCTGTCCTGTAACCACAAGGCGTCCGCTGCCGGGCATGCGCAGTGCTTCGATGATCATGAGGTCACCGCCGGTCGCTGTCCACGCCAGGCCGGTCACAGTTCCGACTTCCGGCTCCTGCTCGGCTTCTTCCATGGTGTAACGCGGATTTCCAAGAATGTCTTCGACGCGCTGAATATCAATGATCCATGCTCCCTCTTCGCCCTCCGCTTTGCGTCGCGCGCGTTTTCGCATGACCGCTGCGAGATTGCGCTCAAAATTCCGCAGTCCAGCTTCGCGCGAGTAGCGATTGGCAATGAAGCCAAGGACTTCGTCGGTGAATTGAATGTCCTTATCCGTAATACCATGCTCTTCGAGGAGGCGAGGGAGCATGTACCGCCACGCGATCTCGACTTTTTCTTCCATGGTGTAGCCGGAGATACGGATGATCTCCATCCTGTCGCGCAGCGCAAGCGGAATGTCGAACAGGTTATTGGCCGTACAGATGAAGAGTATAGACGAGAGGTCGAACGGAAGATTCAGGTAATGATCAACGAAACTGGAATTCTGGGATGGGTCGAGCACTTCGAGCATTGCAGCAGTCGGATCGCCCGATGCTCCGCCACCGGTCATCTTGTCGATCTCGTCGATCATGAGAACCGGATCCCGGACTCCCACGCGACGGAGACCCTGGAGGATCAGTCCGGGCATTGCTCCCACATAGGTGCGGCGGTGACCGCGCACTTCGGCTTCATCGCGAACTCCGCCGACAGAGATCAGGTAGAACTGTCGCCCGATTGCAGTTGCGATGGCCTGTCCAAGCGAAGTCTTTCCAGTCCCAGGTGGACCCACAAAACAGAGAATGGGGCCGTGGGGATCGCCGCCACGCAGTTTTCTGACGGCAAGAAATTCTATGATGCGCTCTTTGGCCTCGTGCAGTCCATAGTGCCGGGTGTCGAGCGCCTCTTCGACTTTCTTCAGCTCGATGACGCCATCGCCGGAGCGCTCATTCCAGGGAAGCGCGAGTATCCAGTCCAGATATGTGCGAATGACCTGAAACTCGCTCGATGCTGGTGACAGCATTCGCAGGCGCTCCGCTTCTCTGCGTGCTTCCTGGCCTGCGCGCTCGGGAAGTTTCAGCGCGTCGATCTTCTTGAGCGTCTCGATGACTTCTTTCTCGCCCGGGTCCGTCTCGCCGAGCTCGGCCTGAATTGCGCGCAGCTGCTGGCGAAGGTAGAACTCCCGCTGGTGCTGCTCGATCTTGATTTCAGTCTGCTTCTTCACGTCTTCCTGCACGTGCGCGCGCCCGACTTCGCGCTCCACACGGTGCAGGACGAACTTAAGGCGATCTGCGATCTCCAGCCGCTGGAGTATTTCGTCGCGATCGGCGATCGGAAAATTGAGATTCGTCGCTGCCAGATCACCGAACCTGCCGGGATCGGAAATGTTCAT
>JBKJPM010000245.1:0-18668 GCA_046595175.1 Gemmatimonadaceae bacterium | reverse complement strand
CGCATGTGCCCGCGGTTAAGACAGCTGGCGCAGTCGTACGCCGTCTTGCGAATCGGTCGGCCTGCAATCCTGTCGAGGCCTCCGCCAACAAGGTGCCTGAAGGAATGACAGCCAAGCGTATATCCGCCGAGCAGGACGACATTGAGCATCAATACGAGTGTGCCGATGCCAATCCCGAAACGCGATTCACCAGAAGGTGTAGCTGTGAACCACATTGCTTTCCACGCGTCGTGGGCAAGAAACCCGAGAAAGACAATCGCCGCGTACAGGAAGTAGCGGTGAATGTTCTGGATAATCAGAGGGAATGAATTCTCCCCGCGGTATCCCGACCGCGGCTCGCCTACGGCGCAGTTCGGGGGATCAGACCAGAATGCCTTGTAGTAGGCGCCCCGATAGTAATAGCATGTAAACCGAAATCCAGCGGGGAAAGGCAGGATGAGAAGCGCCGGGGAAAATGGGAGCAGCCCCGGCCACCAGCCTGGCTTCGGTCCGAACCAGGCGTTCGGAGAATCGCCGAGAAGGAGCGGAGAATAAAATGGCGAGAGGTAATTGCCGAACTCGTAATGGGCGTTCTGGAATGCGGCCCACGTTGCATATGAGAGAAACGAAGAAAGAACAACGAATACGATGACTGGCTGAATCCACCATGCGTCCCGGCGCATCGTTTCGCCGAATCCACGGCGGCGCAGCTGGACTACTTCGGAGCCCATCAATCCCCCTTAGTCACTCGGTTCAAGTGGGTGCAAAGGTATGGAATTGAGTACGCCTGTGAAAGCCCCGCGCGAATAACAAAAGAGCCCGCGAAAATCCGCGGGCTCTCTATTTCTGAAGGTGGAAAGTTAGCGACGCAGTCTTTCGAGGCGGGCCTTGTCTTCGTCCAGCTTCTTGATGCGCTCGGCGAGCTGAGCATCGATCTTCGCCCGCTGCTCTGCCGTGAGAACCGTCCGAACTTCGCGGAACATCTGCTCGTGCAGCGTCGACGCCTGCGATTCGAAATCCGTTTTTGCGCGCTTATGCAGCGACTGCATCTGCGGCTGATACTTCTCGTGGATCGCGCGAACCTGTGTCCGCTGCGTTTCGGTCAGGTTGAGTCCACGCATGAAATCCATGCCCGGCATTCCCGGCCTGCCCTGCATTCCGGGACCAAAACCCCGTCCGCGCGGTCCTCTCGGTACATCCTTGCGCCACTCGCCTGCCTTTGTGGCTGAATCACCGCGCGGCGTTCCCTGGGTTGCCTGTGCGCTGACGGCACCTGCCGTCGCTGCAAACAGAGCCGCGCCGAGCGCGACTGCCCGAATTCCTGACATTGAAGCCTCCAATACCTGTTTTGTCGGCCACGCCCAATGCGCGGTCACAAAAGGTAGACGCTTATGTCGAAATATTGTTAAGACGGAAAACGTTGCCGGTCTTACCCGGCGGCGGCGGCCGGAACAGTTCCAAACCTGCGTTCTCTCTTATTGAACTCGTCCACTGCATCCTGCAAATCTGCAGTTCCGAACTCAGGCCACATTCTCCGGGTGAAGTACAGCTCCGCATATGCGCATTCCCAGAGCAGGAAATCACTCAAACGCTGCTCTCCGCCAGTGCGAATCAAAAGATCCACATCGCGCGCTGCTCCACGGGCGTGGTCCACTCGGCCAAGAAGGTGGCGGAACGTTTCCCACGACGGGTCGACTTCGCTGGAAAGTTTTTTTGCGGCACGAACTATCGCATCACGCGACGAATAGTCGAGCGCAATTCTGAGGTCCAGTGTATTTCCGGTTTTCGTGGCGTGCTCTGCAGCGGTGATCGCGCGTCGCAGCTCCTCGGGAATCCGGTCGCGGCGACCAAGTATCGTCATTCGAACATCGTTCGTAACGCAGCGCTCCACTTCCGATGCGAGATAGCGGCGGAACAGGCGCATCAGCATCGCAACTTCTCGCGACGGCCGATTCCAGTTATCGGCTGAAAATGCGTACAGCGTAAGCGTACCGATTCCACAGGAAGGCGCAGACTCTACGATCGTGCGAACCGTGCGAGCGCCGACAACGTGACCTGCCGTGCGGGGACGACCGCGTGCGTTCGCCCATCGGCCGTTGCCATCCATGATGATAGCAACGTGGATTCCGGAAAATCTCTCTTCTGATGCAGCTATGTGCGAGCTCATCAAACCTACCGCTCGCGTGTGGCGCTGATGAGCGCTTCCATGTGATCGAGGTAGCGCTCCAGCGCTTTCCGGCCCGTTGGCGTGAGACGGTACTGCGTTTTCGGCATCCGGCCTTCGAACGACTTGGTGCACGTGATGTACTCAGCCTCCTCGAGCTTGCGCGCGTGGACGCTGAGGTTGCCGTCCGTCGTCCGCATCAACTTCTTGAGGTCGCTAAAGCTCAGGGAATTATTCACCGCCAAAGCGCTGACGATGCCAAGGCGAAGACGTTCATGAATTAGTCTGTCGAGATCTTCCGCGCGTGCAGCAGCCTGCGAACGCACGGTTGTCTCGGCAGGACGTTCGGCGCGCTTCGCACGAAGTGTACGAAGCCTGTCTCCACCAACCCGGCTCGTTCCTCCAGCGTTTCGCCCTTCGTCTCGTGCGGCTCCGTGCTTACCCACCGTGTCTCCTTGCTATTGGAATTCCAAACCCTATGTGCAGCCCGCCAAACGCGACCGCCATTATCCAGTTACTCCAGGCTGCAGGCGCAAACAACGCGACAATCCCAGCCACCATGAAACAGAAACCCATCACCGGAACGATCTGAACAGAGAACGCTCCGCCTGCGACAACTGCGGTTCCGTACAGCAGAAGCCACATCCCCGGAATCGCATCCGCCAGTCCTGCGCGATACATCACGATCGTGAGTAACGCGCCCACGAACATTGGCGGAGAAAAGCTCAGGAGAAACTTTCTTCCCGGTCCGGATAGCAGCGGCATTCGTGCGAGTTTCGCCTTGCGCACGATTGCCCAGAGGGAAATCACCGGAGCAAGCACCGCTGCGAGCAGCCAGACCTTGAGTGACATTCCTGGTGTCGACTGCGCTGACGCGATTACCGCCGCGAACATCGCCACCAATCCAACGGCCACCATTCCCCATCCCGATACGGCGGTAAAGGAAACTGCAGCTTCCATCGTATCCCGGATGTATGCGAGGTTGTCCATCGCTCTCGCATGAAGTGCCGGGGGTTCCGGTGTATCTGACCGCCGGAGCGGAGTGACTGAAGCCATGTCGAAATTTCCCAAAGTGCGAGGCTTCTGTCAAGTACTTTACATTTTAAAGTACCCGCCCCGGCTGGTGGTGTTCCGCTGCCTACAGAGCCGTCGGTCCCGGCATGGGATCGCTGGCCGGAAAGCTCTGTTCGATCGTCTTGTCGAGCTTCCGCTCCTCAATGGCTGAGGCGAGCATGGAAAGCAGCTTATCGCAAAACTGCGGGAGATCAGCCGGGCTCCGGCTGGTAACAAGCTTCTGATCCACGCTGACGGCCTTGTCCACCCAGGTGGCACCCGCATTCGACAACTCTTCTTTCACCTTCGGAGTGGAAGTGAGCGTTCTGCCCTTCACCGCATCAGCAGCGGCCAGGACAAGCGGTCCGTGACAAATAGCGGCAACAGGTTTGTCGGATTCCATGAAGCTGCGTGCAAACGCGACAGCATCCGCATTGTCGCTCAATGTCCGGGGATTCTTGCTTCCTCCCGGCAGCAGGAGGGCATCAAAGTCCTTGGCATCTACGGCAGTAACTAGGTCATCCACCCTAAATTTCCCGGACGGCTCACCCTTGGTAACACCCTGAATTTCGCCCTCATGAATCGAAACCAGTCGTACCTCGGCGCCAGCCGAGCGCAGCGCATCAACCGGCTCCTTGAGCTCCGAATACTCCACTCCATCGGTAGCCAGCACCGCTACTTTGCGTCCCTTCAGGCCGTCAGCCATGAGCTCTCCAATTGGTCCTAATTTCTATAGTAGTGGACGACAGAAAGGTCAGGAAACGTGCCATTAATGGCGCTAGACCGAGTAGTCAAAAGTGTAGAGGTGTTTGCCGTCAGTCATGTCGATTTTCAGTGAACCGGCGATTCCGGTGAGCTCGCCAGTGCCGGAATCAGGGACCACAGTAACGGCAAGCGAAGCCTCACCTCGATTCATTGTTCCGGAATGCTGCAGGACGAAGCTGCCCGACTTTCCTCCCACCGATGCTGTGACCCGCTCGATCGCAACGTAACCCGCAGACCCTTTGACCGCGGTTCGCGCACCGATCATTTCCAAAGTGCTCGTACCGGCGATGTCCCCCACAAAAACCTTTGTAATTGAAACCCGGCCGATGCTGATTCCATCCGCATTGTCATATGGTTCTTGAGGTACTGATTTGAGGTCAAAGGTTCCGCGTGCGGTTGGCATCACAAGTCCGTGGGTTAGAAAGGAGAGGAATATACTTTGGCCAGTAAGGCCAATGTCGAAAAGCGCGCACCTGATTTTCGAATAGATTTGCCGAGTGACGCTAATCCCCGTCTTCGGCCATCAGAACCTCAGGAAGACGCTGCGCGAGAGCATCGAGCGCGGTGCGCTGCCCGCGAGCCTGCTGTTGCATGGCCCACGCGGCGTCGGCAAGCAACGGCTTGCGCATTGGCTCGCGCAGCTGCTGCTCTGCATAAATGAAAACAAACCGTGCGGCCAATGCCAAAGCTGCAGGAATGCGCTCGAGCTCAGGCATCCTGATATCCATTGGTTTTTTCCACGTCCGCGGCTCAAAGATTCCGACCCGGATGCTGAATCGATCCGCGACGACATCCACGAAGCAATCGAGGAACGGCAGGCAACGTCCGGACTTTATGCTCCCGCTAGCGGCTCCGAAGGCATCTTCGTGGCGACCGTTCGCTCACTCGTGCAAAGCGCATCCATGAAACCCGCACTGGGCGCACGAAAAGTTTTCATTATTGGAGATGCCGAACGAATGGTTGCACAGGAAGGCGCCGACCAGGCGGCAAACGCATTCCTGAAATTGCTGGAAGAACCTCCCGCCGACACAACGATCATCATTACATCGAGCGAGCCGGGAGCACTGCTTCCGACTGTGCGATCACGAGTAGCTCCGATACGCGTCACTCCTGTCAGCGATGCTGATACAAGGCTATTTCTGGCGGAGCCGGCAGTCGAAGCGTTTCTGGAAGGTGACAGCAGCACTGAAGATCGGGTGCGGCTCGCGGCCGGTGCGCCGGGAAGGCTTCTCGCGGGCGACGGACCCGCCAAGGCAATGGCTGCCGCTCGAAAACTTTATGAAGCCGCGACCGCACCATCGGCAGCCAGCATGTATGCAACCAGCCTGTCACAGGGAGCCTCAAGCGCGCGAGGCCTTTTCAGCGACGTCCTTGAATCACTGATAGTGATATTGAACGAGCGCGTGCGGGACGCTGTGGGAACAAGAAATGACCTGCAGGCGCTGCGCACATCGAGAGCGGTTGAAGCGGTCGCACGTGCGCAGCAGCAAGCCGACGGCAACGTAAATCCCCAGCTGATCACTGCAAAACTCTTGAGCGAGCTCCGCACAACACTCAAATGAAAGAACTCACCCACGTTAATTCCGCCGGAAAGGCGGCCATGGTCGATGTGACGGCGAAGGCTGAAACACACAGGACTGCCATCGCAAAAGGAAGCATCCGTATGCGGGCCGCGACACTTGACGTCATCAAGGCTAACGGCTTGAAGAAGGGAGACGTTCAGACAGTGGCAAAGCTTGCGGGAATCATGGCGGCGAAAAAGACCGCCGATCTGATTCCTCTCTGCCACACGCTCCCATTGGGAAGTGTAGATCTTGTTTTTCGCCTGGACGACTCCCTTCCCGGAGTGCAGGTCGAGGCCACCGTTGCGACTGTTGCACAGACTGGTGTCGAGATGGAAGCTCTGACAGCTGTCTCGGTCGCGCTCTTGACGATCTACGACATGGCAAAAGCCATTGACCGCGAGATGATAATCGGCGAAGTCGAGCTGCTTGAAAAACGCGGCGGCAGAAATTCCGGAAAGAAAACCGCGGACGGCTGGGTCCGCGGTTAGAAGGAACTAGTTTTTTGGCGCCGAGTCAGGAGGGGAAACGGTGAGCGTTCGCTCCCACTCGGCGTGGCGAATCTTTCCGCCCTGAAGCGATGTCACCGCCACCGTGCTGATAGCGAAGCCACCTGCGACGAGAACTAAAACACGCAGCCACACGGGAGGAAGGGCTTCGGCTTCCTTTCTCAGGCGGTACAACCCGTAGGCGGAAATGGCACCCGTTGCCAGCACCATCCATAGCGCCCAGTCAGCTGCGGCCTCATGTTCTTGAATGCTCTTTCGGGCATTCCTGTCATGATCGACAACGATATCTTCAGCCTGGGAGCCCGCGAAGAAAACCGGATATACGGACAAGCCTGCGAGAGCGAACGTGGTCAGAGCATAAATCCATGCGACCCGTTTGCGGGATACCAGCGCAGCAAGCGTGGAGAGAAATCCCAATCCGGCAAGAATGATTGGGATGTGATTTGTCAGGATGTGCAGGTAGACCCAGTTCATGGAACGCCTCGTAGAAGACCCAGACTAATCATAACAAAATCAGGTTGCGCTGCAGCGGAGAAGAGGCCGACTTGCAGGAGACACCCTTTTTCTGCTAAATGGTAGACGGCAACCGCAAACTATCCGGAGGAGTTCTTGAAATTCCCGTCCATTTTCCGCTCTAAATACGCCATGGCTGCGCTTGGAGTCCTGGCGCTTCACATAAAGGATCTTCCTGCACAGCAGATCCCGGCCGCGACCCGGCCAGTTTACGACTCAACAGCGTTCGCCGCACTTAAGTGGCGGGAGCTCGGACCCTTTCGTGGGGGACGCTCGGTAGCAGTCGCGGGGTCGACGGCCCGACCGTACGAGTACTACTTCGGGTCAACGGGCGGCGGCGTGTTCAAGACAGTCGACGGCGGGATGACCTGGAGTGCCGTTACCGATAATTATTTCGGCGGCAGTATCGGGTGGATCGACGTGAGCAGCTCCAATCCCGACATCGTCTTCGTCGGCACCGGCGAGTACCCGATTCGCGGAAATGTTTCCCTTGGCGATGGAGTTTTCAAATCCACTGATGCCGGAAAAACCTGGAAGTCTGCTGGCCTCGGCGATTCCCATCAAATATCTCGCGTCCGGATTCACCCAACCGACCCGAACACGGTTTACGTCGCGGCAATGGGACACGTCTGGGGACCAAATCGCGAGCGTGGAATCTTCAAAACCACCGACGGCGGAACAAGCTGGAAGAACATCCTGTTCCGCAACGATTCAACCGGTGCGAGTGAACTCGTCCTGGATCCGTCCAATCCGTCAGTCATGTACGCTGGCCTTTGGCAGGCCAATCGGACTCCATGGAAGCTCGTCTCTGGCGGCGCGGGCAGCGGCCTGTTCAAGTCAACTGACGCCGGGGATCACTGGACGGAGATCACGCGCAACAGCGGCCTTCCGGCGGGGATTCTGGGCAACATTGGAATAGCTGTCTCACCCGCGAAGTCATCACGGGTCTGGGCATTCATTGAAGCCGATTCGGGTGGAGTGTTCCGTTCAGACGATGGCGGCGCTACATGGAGCCGCACCAACAGCGACCGGCGGCTGCGTCAGCGCGCCTGGTACTACACCCGAATCATTGCCGACCCAAAAGACAGCAATACAGTCTATGCGTTGAACACGGGCTTGTACCGCTCGACGGACGGCGGAAAAACGTTTCAGGCGATTCCCGTCCCTCACGGTGACAACCATGACCTGTGGATTGCCGCGAATGACCCGCAAAGGATGATCAACGGAAACGACGGCGGCGCCAACGTTTCCTTTAATGGGGGAAAAACCTGGACTGAACAGGATCAGGCGACCGGCCAGTTCTACCACGTTGTTACGACAAATCATTTTCCGTATCGAGTGTGTGGGTCCCAGCAGGACGACTCCACACTGTGTGGACCCAGTCGTGCCGATGGCGGAATCGACATAAGCAGCTGGTATGATGTCGGCGGCGGGGAGAGCGGATACATAGCCGTCCGCCCCGACAGCCCTAATGTTGTTTACGCCGGATCGTACGGTGGATACCTCACTCGCTTTGACGAGAACACTCGATTTGCGCGAAATGTGAATCCGTGGCCGGATAATCCAATGGGTCATGATGCCGCCGACGCGCGCTATCGATTTCAGTGGACCTTCCCAATCGTCATTTCCCCCAACAATCCAAGAACGCTTTATGTTGGCAGCAGCGTTGTCTTCAAGTCCACCAACGACGGTCAGAGCTTCACGGCAATCAGTCCCGACCTCACCAGACACGACCCCTCTACTCTCGGACCCTCAGGTGGACCACTCACCAAGGACCAAACGTCGGTCGAGTACTACGCAACAATTTTTACAATAGCTGAATCGCACAAAAAGGCGGGAGTCATATGGGCCGGTTCAGATGACGGACTTGTACACGTTACTCGCGATGGCGGGAAAACCTGGACAAATGTTACTCCCCCGGGGCTCCCGCATTTCGCGCGAGTATCGCTCATAGAGGCTTCGCCAAATTTTGCAGGTAGCGCATATGTGGCCGCAAATAATTACCAGATGGACGACCTCCATCCCTACATCTATCGCACCAGCGACTTTGGAAAGACATGGACCTTGATCGTCAGCGGGATACCAGCCACGGAATTCGTTCGCGCAGTGCGCGAGGATCCAGTGCGTCCCGGGCTTCTCTTCGCCGCGACCGAGCGAACTGTCTGGGTTTCATTCAATGATGGAGCGAACTGGCAGTCTCTCAGGAAGAATCTTCCGCTCGTGCCGGTCCACGATCTGGCCATCAAGGAAGGCGACCTGATCGCGGCGACACACGGGCGGTCATTCTGGATTCTGGATGACCTTTCCGCACTGCGTCAGATGAATACAACGATTACGGCGAGCAAAGCGCATCTGTTCAATCCGCGCGATGTGTACCGCGCAGACTTCAGTGGCGGTGGAGGAACGGGAGCCGCGGGTGGTCATCCATCCGGACAAAATCCACCGAACGGAGCCGTCGTGTACTACTGGCTGAAGGACAAGAATCAAACAGTAACTCTGGAGTTTTTGGATTCCAAAGGAGCAGTAGTTCGCAAATACACAAGCCTTCAGGATTCCAGCGTTCGCACCGATTCACTCCGCACTGACAGCATTCGCCGCAATCGGGACGACAGTCTGCGCCGAGCAGGTGTGAACCCCGACAGTGCGAAACGAACCGAGACGCGCAGCGAGGAGACACCGGCAGACGATGGTCCGCGGCGCACTCCGCCTCCACCGCGCGTGAGCAACAAGGCCGGTCTCAACCTGTTCACCTGGAACCTGTACTATCCCGATGCCGTCAGCTTCGACAACATAATCTTATGGGCTGCCGGAACCCAGGGTCCCAAGGCGGTTCCCGGTAACTACTCCGTGCGGATGACAGCGAGTGGCGAACCCGTGCAGACCCGAACGTTCACTATTGTTCGCGATCCCCGATCCAGAACGTCACAGGCAGATCTTGTGGAGCAATTCAGCTTCCTCGCCAAGATTCGCGACCGTGTGAGTGAAGCCAACAATGCTGTGCGCACCATCCGGAATATCCGTGCGCAACTTGCAGCCCGCCGCACCGGACTTAACGACGCTGAACGAGCTGAGATAGATGCTCTTTCCATCTCAATGATGTCCAGATTGTCCGCCGTCGAAGCGGAGATCTATCAGGTAAAGAACCAGTCTGGCCAGGATCCGCTGAATTATCCGATCAGACTGAACAATAAGATCGCGGCGCTCGCCGGCGTCGTCGCCAGCACCGATGCAAAACCCACGGATCAATCATACGCGGTTTATACCTTTCTCTCCGCGCAGCTCAACACCCAGTTGTCAGCGATGAAACGTGAAATGGTGGCGCTGGCTGCACTCAACGCAAAATTGAAGGCGCTCGGCAAGCGTGAGATCGTGCCGGGAACTTCAGAAATCAGCCAAACCCCTGCTGCTGCACGATGAAATCCAGGATGACCGCAAGCCAGGGGGTGCCCATCCATTACTCGTCCAGAGACAGTTACCTTCCCGCCGCAAACGCGTCTTAACGGAGGAGCATGCACACCCAGGTGTGCGAATAAAATACATGGGAAAGGAATAGACAATGGCCCGAATTCGAACGGTTGCTTCACTCATCGCGATCATCATCTCCGCTGCGTCCTGCTCGAGTGATAGCACCGGCGTCAAATCTTCACGCCCCGTTATCATTTCTTTCGCCAATAGCAGCTTTATTTCCGCACCGTCCGCATTTGCTTATGCCGTGACGGTCACGGGGGGTGGGAATACAGTTGTGATAACCCGCGCCCAGGTGGTTCTGCGCGACATAGAGCTCAAGCAGAGCACGTCCGCGACCTGCACGCCCTCAAAATCAGATGACGGCTGCGAAGAAGTGAAGCTAGGACCGGTATTGGTCGATCTTCCTTTGACTGCAGGTGTTCTTAGCCCGCTGAGCGCTGATATCCCTGCCGGAACTTACCGCGAGATTGAATTCGAAATCCACAAGCCGGGGGGTGACGCCAGTGACAAAGCATTCAGCGCATCGAATCCCGCGTTTGCCAACATCAGCGTGCTGGTAGAAGGCACCTATAACGGCAAGGCATTCACGTTCTCATCGGCGGTGACCCAGGATATGGAGCTGGAGTTTAATCCGCCAATTGTGGTTGATGCTACCGCAAAGAACATCACGCTTCAGGTGGACGTCGCCTCGTGGTTCAAGGGAACCGTGGGCACAGTCATCGATCCTGCGACTGCGAATCCAGGCCAGCCTAATGCATCGAGAGTGGATGCAAACATCAAGGCCTCATTTCGCGCAGTAGAGGATGATGACAAGGACGGGAAGTAGTTGGCAGGCCGTAATTCCCGGAAACGCCAGATTTGCCAGAGGTGACAAAAAAAGCCAAATGCTGGCAGAAATAATCTCGTCACCGGATCACCCGGTCAAATCGGATCGGGTGGTCGACGCTGTAACTGAAGTGCCACCACTCCTCTGAATAGGGTGCGAATCCCGCAGCTGACATCGCGTCCTTGAGAATTGTTCGATTTGCGGCGACAACTCCCGTTGCATTTGCGGTGTGTGCCGCTGATGAGAAAGTATCGAAGGGCGTACCCATCTCCAGGTCCCGCCCGGTTGCACGGTCCACCAGAGTAAGGTCAACCGCGACGCCGAGATTGTGCCGGCTGCGCGATGCGATGTATCCGTCAGTTATCAGGTCGGGACGGTTTACGCGTTGAGTCCAGCGCACCATCTCATCCGTCGCCCGTACGGGACGATAGGCGTCGAAAATCTTGAGCCCCAATCCTTTCGCTGCCAGCGCTGACTGAACGCGCAACAGCGCAGCCGCTGCTTCCCTTCTCATGAACGCACGATTCGCCTCATAACCCGGAAGCTGCGCACCGGTGAAGTTGTTCGAAGTCGCGTACCGCACGTCTACAACGATGCTACTGTCCAGAGTCGCCATGTCTACAAGCAGAGAATCGCCGGCGGCATCGCCCGCAATCGCTATTTCAGTTGTATTAATCGGGGCGGGAGCGGAGCTGATTCGGATCGGCCGTGGCGAACACGCTGCCGCAACGAAGCAGGCGACAAGTATCAGGGATCTTTTCATGTCATCAACCTGTTGAGGCCTTACTTTCACGCAACCTTCCAATCGCCGCAATTCCCGCGATCGGACCAAGTGCAAGAAAAATCATCGCCCAGCGCCATCCAAATGCGGATGCGAAGCGCGGGACCAGCTGCATGGGAAGCATTGTCAGGAGGAATCCCAGCGAAGTTTGAAGAGCGAGAGCTGTTCCAACGGCATGCGGTTCGACTGATTCAGTTACGAGCGCACTGAACTGCGCGCTGTCGGCGATGACGAAAAACCCCCAGACAAGCGCAAGGCCGACCACTATTTCCGGCCTGCGCGCATAGAAAAATACGCTTGCAATACAACAAGCGCCGCTCACCGCCAGCGCCAGACGCACAAGTTTCTCACGTCCCTTCCTGTCCGCGAAAAGTCCGCCCCAGACACAGCCACCACCGCCAATCGCAATTACAAAGAACGTCACGCGTGCGACCCACGCATCTGCTGGATAAACGTCGCCCCGATATCCAACGTAACTCGCACTGATAAATGCTCCGATCCACGCCCAGAATGCGTACAGCTCGAACATGTGGCCGAGATAGCTCGCAGTCGCCAGGCGCCATTTTCTGGTGCGCACAACCCCGCCTGCAAGACTCCACGAAAAGGGACGCGGCACAAAAGCATGAGGACCATCGTGATACCCGAACAGGACCAGCAGCGATGCAATAACGGCAAACAGGGACGCTGTCATTATTACAGCATCCATGCCCACTCGATTAAATGAGTGCACCAGGTAGGGAGTCGCCTTTCCAATTGTGAGCGCACCAACGATCGATCCGATCGCCAGTCCCCGCTGCGACACGAACCAGGTCGAAATCATTTTCATCGCCGGGGGATAAACTCCGGCGAGAAACAATCCGGTAGCAAAGCGCGAAAGAAGCACAATTGCGAACGAAGGCGCGAAAAGCAGGGAGAGATTTGCGGCGGCGCCGAACAGTGCGCTGAAAGTGAACAATCTCCTGGAAGGAATGATGTCGGCGAGATTCAGCGTCGCGACTGCGGCCGTTCCCGTTACGAAGCCAAGCTGGACGATGGTTGCAAGCCACCCCACCTGACTGGCATCAAGACCCCAGCGCTGCGTCATCTCATGCGATACAGCACTGGCAGCGAACCAGAGCGACATGCCGAGAAGTTCAGCAAGCGACAGCAGCCCAAGGATCCGCCACCGCTGTCCGCGCGGGTCCTTTTCGTCCTGGACGATCAGGCTACTTCAAGCTCCAGAAATGAAATGCCATGCAATTGCTATGATGGCAATCAGCAGGAGAACATGAATCAGTCCCCCTACAACTTTCTTGAGAACAAGAAAACCCAGCAGCCAGAAAACGAGCAACGCAATTCCAACGTACAGAACCATTTAACACCCCGGGTAATTAGCGAGCTACCCGTCTAACATAGGTCAAACAGTGCTTCTTTGCGCGAGCCCGAGAGCATAATCGGCCCACCATGATCCCGCGCCAGGCCCACCGTTGCACGTACCGTCGGATTCACCGGGCCGCTTGATCCACAGAAATGCGTCCACGAGTGCATTCCCTGTGTTAGTTGTCGCCGCACTTCCGAGTGCGCGTCCGGACGGATTGCACCACTGATTGTCGGCCGTCGGCCCAAGGCCGTTGCGGCTGGTGTCGATTACGAAATGCTTACCCCCGGTCAGTGAGCTGATGCTCTGGCCGTACACGACGTTGTCGGTCGTGAACATGAAGTTGGACACGTTGAGGGAAAACCCATCGGCTCCGCTGACTCCGGCACTAGTGAGTCTCGATGCCATGGTGGCTGCACTCTGCCAATTGGGATGTCCGCCATCTATGTAAACGATCGACTGCCCCTGGGCCTTGAGCTGTTGAACCGCGTACTGGATCAGGGAAAAGCGCGTAGACTGATCGGCACTCGACAGACACCCCATGGCAGCCAACGCATCCGGCTCCAAAACAATCGCTGCTTTTCTCCCGCGCAGCGCACTCGCGAAGGCGGAAATCCAGGTTTTGTATCCGTCGACCGTATTTCCTCCGCTGCCGCAGTCCAGCTGCGGAATAGCGTACGCCACGAGTACGGGGAGTGCGCCCGCTGAAGTAATCGTCGTTACAGCTTTGTCGACCGCTGTGAAAATGTCCCCGCTCCAGGAGCCAAACCACTGCGCCTGGGAGTGATTGGCAACCTTGTCCATCTGTAGCGCGTCAGCCGGGCGAGTCAGCCTCCATGAGTCCGCTGTCTTCTTCGCGTTAGAGTATGGATCTATCCAGAATGCAGCCCCTGCGATCGGGTTCCCGGCCGTACCGGTCGGTGGCGACGTTGTGGTTGTGTCAACCGGAGCGGGTGGAGGGGTCGTAATCGTCGTGTCTTTTCTGTGACGGGCGTCGGACGACGCATTCGGCACGAGTACGGGTCCAGTGGCATCGCCGGAACAAGCGGCAACAAACCCAGTCATCACGATACCCGCCAGAACAACCAGTCGGTTCTGCATGCGACCATCTCATCAGCAGCGCGTCCAGCTCTACACAG
Source organism: Gemmatimonadaceae bacterium (assembly GCA_046595175.1). Taxonomy (GTDB): domain Bacteria; phylum Gemmatimonadota; class Gemmatimonadetes; order Gemmatimonadales; family Gemmatimonadaceae; genus UBA4720. Next base: position 4,552 of record JBKJPM010000245.1, on the reverse strand, counting down.
TCGTGAGACCGGTCTTAGCCACGTAGCTTTGCGTCGCCGTTTTTCAACGGGTTTGCCCTGTAAAATAAGATGCGCGACTCTATTTAAGAGAAGCGCGATACCCCATTAGACGATTGAGAAATTCAAACGTTTCAGCTTTTCTTTTCCGGTGGGTCCGGAGCCGATTCCTCGGCTTCGTCCGCGCTCTTTGTGATGCTTCCTTTCTTGAAAAGCGTCCCCTGCAGGATCTTCTTCCAGATCGGCTTCCGGCGAATGAGAAATTCCAGATCCATGGCGAAATGCTTGAACTCTTCCTTTTGCGCATCGGCCATGATGGCCTTGGCTACCCTGTTGGTCTCGAGCGAAATTCTCTGCTCGTACCACCCGATTGCCTCTGCCTCTTCCGTGAGCGATGTAATCATGCGCGCGAAGGTTCGCATTTCTGCGGAAAGCTCTTCTGGTGGTTCATGATATTGCTCGAAGCCCACGATGCCTCTGTTTTAGTAAGTGACTGGTAGCCGAGTCTTAACTTACCGCGATCAGGGTGGGACTGTGATTGGAAAAGTCCATGTAAAAGTCGAACCGTTCCCGAAGGACTGGCGCGAAACGGTCCTTGAGACGAATCTGTAGTATGGTGGACGCGTTCATCGGCACCCGTACCGTCTAGTCACAAATGATAACAACTCGGAAAACTTGCTACGCGCGTTCGTCATTTGATCTCCGACTCGGGCTCGGAGTATTAATCGTCGCGACACTCTCCTGCCGATCCGACTCCCCCACCGACCCCTTCATCAAGGGGGTGGTGCTCGCCGGGTTGACTACTGAGCTGAAGCTTTCGGTGGAGCAACGGTCCCGTTCCTATATCGTGCACGAACCGAAGTCGCCGGCCAGCACGGCGAATCCGTTGCCCCTCATAATCATCCTGCACGGCAGCTCTCAGCAGGGGGCCGACATTCGAGCAATCTCGGCGATGGATTCTCTCGCCGAAGCGCGCCGCTTCGTCGTTGCCTACCCCAACGGCGTCGGCACCCCCTCGGACTGGAATGCTGGCAACTGCTGCGGTAGTGCGCACGATGAGGGAGTAAACGACATTGCGTTCCTGAAGGCGATTATCGCCGACCTTTCAAAACGGCTTCCAATAGACTCGCATCGCATTTACGTGAGTGGCTTCTCCGACGGAGGGCGGATGGCCTATCGGGCCGCCTGCGAGATGGCGAGTCAGGTAGTGGCCGTAGCCGTCGTATCCGGAAGTCTCGTGATGGAAAAGTGCGCCCCATCGCGCTCGGTCTTTGTCGTTGCGTTTCACGGGACCGCAGATCCTACGCTTCGCTATGGCGACCTGTTTGTTGGGACTGTATTTCCGCGCGCAGCCCCGAAGGAGGCAGACGGGTTGCCCTTATCGATAAGATTCTGGATGGCCGCGAATTCGTGCACCCGCGCGGGCAACTTCCAAATCACACCTCACGTCGTACGAACGACGGCGACTGGATGCAGCGCAGAGGTAATTTTCTATTCGATTGCGGGCGGCCAGCACGCGTGGCCCGTCACTGGAGCAGATTACGAAATTTCGGCGTCGCCGCTCATCGCGGATTTCTTCGCGGCGCACCGGAGGCCTTAGCTGCATTACAGAGGAATGCAGCCCACTTGGGCGGCACAAAGCGAATGACCCGGGTGGGTCTCGAACCCACGACCTACGGATTAAAAGTCCTAACCGGATCAGATGAGAATATAGTTGCGAGTGGTGCGCTAGGCGTGGATAGCGGTGCCCAGAAAGGTGCGAAGAGTGCCGCAGCGGTGGGCAAGAGTTCGTGTAGTCGCACAGAATCCCGCACAGTCCGTTCAGTACGTTTTTATTTGATGGATCAGAAAGCCAAGTGAAAACCCTCGGGGGGAATCAATAAAGCCGAAAGGGCGCCTGCCTGTTCGCAAAGCCGCCCCTAAGTGGAAGTCAATTTCCCTCAGACTTAGACCGAGAAAAAACTTCCGATGTAAAGTGAATTTGATGCTCTTACCGCTTTGTCCACACAAGAAGGACGCCACATTTCGCTCCCAATCGCGCGTACTGCACGGGCGGCGCATTGCTGTAGTATTCGACTGCCTCGATATCGCCCGACTGCAGCAATGCGAGTTCGCCGCCAGTCACCGCAACGTCATCAATATATACACGAGCTTCACAACGCGATTTCTTCAAAAATGAATAGAAACCAGCCCTCGCAAGGCTAACGCTACTTCGATCCGGCGCCCACTCCGCCCGGACTCCAGCCAGCCGACGTGCTAAGAAATCCGCCAAAGCTTCATGTTTGACGCTATCGAAAAGGGGACCGGACAGAAAGCTGCCCAGGCCCATGGCTCTCCTTAGCTTGTACAATTCCGGAAAATCGGTAGTCGGCACCTTGGCGCGGACGGCAACGGTATCAAGATCTTGCGCAGGTGTTCCTTTACGCATTCCAATCGTTACTTCGACGGGATTCGACAGCCCTACGACGATGTTTGCTCTTGTAGGAACATAGGTTCGCTTCGCGGCAGTGATGGTAGTGTAACCCGCCTTAAGTCCACTGAATGAGACCAACCCAAACTTGTCAGTTGCACCGACAAGCTTTAGTGCGGGAAGTTCCACTTGCGCGCCTTCAATTGGGGCAGCCGATGCGCTATCAGCAACATAGATATTGATTAAAACGCCTTCCGACAATCCCTGCGCCGCCACCTTCGCCGGTAATAGCGCGACGAAGGCGACTCCGAAAACGCATGACGCACCGAAGTGTTGCTTCACTATTGAGTCATTATTGAGTCTTTCGCTTGGCTATAGCCTCATCGATCATTTTTTGAAAATCACCAACACCGGGCGCAAACGAATACATCTTTCCGTTGACAAGTGTTGTTGGTGTTCCGGTTATCTTCAAATCCTGCGACGCTATTCTGATATCTTCCTTGATCCTAGCAACGGAATCCGTCCTTGCTACGCAGGACTTGAATGCTTCTAAATCAGTAACGCCTACCTTTTCCGCCAAAACCGGGAAGTCTGCTGTTTTCAAATTACTAGAATGTGCGAACAGTTGGTCGTGGTATTGTTCGAAGCGTCCTTGAGCCGCGGCGCACTCAGCGGCTCTCGCAGCAGGGTACGCCATCGGATGATATGGCAACGGAACGTAGTGATACGATATCGCGAAATCGTTCGGATACTTTTCACGATATCTCTTTAACAGAATATGAAGTTGTTTGCACGCAGGGCACTGAAAGTCCGCGAACTCGACGACAGTAAGGGCGGCAGTTGATGGGCCCATAGTGCGACCCGTTCCGATACACTTGGCCCAGTCTTTAACGTCCCTGGGAGGTGCAGAGCCGGTCGGTACCCGCTTGTGTATTACAATGCGTAAACCGGAACGTCCAGTCACATACGCCAATTATGTCGCTGGGACACGTGCTCACACACGTTTCGGCAGACGGCTCACTGCATATAGGCGCCGCTCGGGCGGCGGGGGGTACAAGAAGAGCCGTAGTGCTCATCAGCGTGATTAGCACGAGCCAAATTCGTCTTCGCATCGTTCCTCACAAGTAAATGATTATACGAAGAGGTTAGAGGGAATCCCGGAGACGGCAACAGGAATGTTTGATTCAAAAAGTGACGATTCTACATCACGGCACCAGAAAGCGTACAAACAAAAACCGAATCCAACTGTCCACGTGACATTAACATCGCAGTTTCAGACACCTTCCAAGTCCTAAACTCTTTCGCGATCCGTGAAAGTGGTGTTCCCTGAATGGGAATACGGCCCCAGATATCCTGACGTTCCCGGCACAAAGACTTCTGGCAGCGCGGCGACGATTTATGTATCGCTGGACCACTGGAAGTGGATTGAGCGAGGAATTCCGGCCCCGCTTCGCTACAAATGGATGCGCATCTATTGGAAGCGTGCCTGCGACGCCGCAGGAGTATCGAATATCACGCTTCATGATCTTCGGCATTGTTATGCGCAATGGAGCATCAATGCCGGAGTGCCGGAAGCGAAAGTCCAAGTCGCTCTTCGCCACGCCTCAAGCGAAATGACACGGCGCTACAGCAAGCAGAAGCCGACCCGGGAGCTGGGCAATGCCGTTGGCGAGCTTCTCACGCGGGCGGCAAAATGACTTGATCGCAAGTTCGCCGCACAGCGGCGAAAAAAAGGCTCATCCCAAAAACGCGGTAACTCATTGCGATACAACAATGACCCGGGTGGGTCTCGAACCCACGACCTACGGATTAAAAGTCCGTTGCTCTACCAGCTGAGCTACCGGATCATGCGACCCGATAAATTTAGCGAATCAGAAACTTTGTCTGGAGTGCTAAACCAAAACCCGCGTGAATTAGATCCCGATGTTCAGGGAGCTGGTTCGGCGGGTTTGGCGACTGCAGTGGCGCCGGCCTCAGCTGGCTTTCTCTGCGACCATGAAGGCCGAAGAATGCGGGGACGCGCACGAATGGCGAGAACTTCCGCATAAAACGCAACGACTCGCGGCTTCAATGAGGCAATCGTGTCGCCCGTTTCGCTCCGGAAAGCGGCGTATCTCTGGGCGTCACCGTCGAGGGAAATCCACC
>JBKJPM010000141.1:0-5323 GCA_046595175.1 Gemmatimonadaceae bacterium | reverse complement strand
TGCGGTTACCGGGAACGCATTGATTGACGCTTACCTGTGGCTCAAGGTTCCGGGTGAATCCGATGGAGCATGCAATGGATTCCCGAATTCGGGAGTGTGGATGCCCGAATACGCGCTGGGTCTCGCGCAGCGCGGTTAGTCCCGCACTGCTGAATGATTAAAGCCGCGGCGTCAGCAACCTGACGCTGCGGCTTATTTCATTAATGGAATGCGACCGCGAAGCTGATACGCGCTGATTTCCAGAAGTATCGATGCGGTATTGATGTCGTAGGAGTGGGACGATTCACCAGTTTTTTCGAATACTCCTGAAGCCCATCTCCCGTTCGCGTCCCTTGCCTTCGAGACAACCAGGTCAAGCGCTTTCTTCGTGTATTCACTTGGCATGATTGCATGCCAGCCGAAGGAGCCCTTTGTGCTGACCCACCGCGGCTCATCCAGGTTCGCATTGCCGGTAACCAGGTCAATTACGAACGGTTTTCTGTTGCAAAACACGCAGTAGTAATAGAAGTAATGCGGGGCGACGCCGATGGCGTCTTCCGAGGCGATCGTCATAATTCCGGTCGACGTGAATCGCGCTTCCTGTGCCTTAAGCATGTTGCGAGCAAGCACTTCCATCTCGCCGCTCAGACCGAGTTCGATCCCGTAGAGGAAGAAAGGCTCGCTGACAAGGCGGTCGCTCCAGCGTTTATCGGCCACAAGGTCGACCCCCAGAACCGTTACCGGTTCGGCGTTTTGCGCATATGTGAGTGCATTGTCTACATTCGCGCCCCACTGGTGAAATCCCTGCGCCATGTACTGCTCGTATCCAATCCTCCCTTCCTGAAACACAAAAACCTTCCCGCTTGGCGCCACACTCTGTCCCTGCAGATATCCGTCTTTGACGATTTCCCCGAAATTGTTGCGCGCCACAATCTTCTTAATCTGAGCCGCGAACTTCGGATCCTTGTCCGCCACTAGTTTGAGGCCGAGAAGGAGCCTCCCCAGGTCGGTTGCGGAATACCCTCCACTTTCCTTGTTTGGGGTTCCCGTCAGGGTGGAATAGATCCGGTTGAAAGCCATGTTCCTATACAGGGGCATGCGCTCAAGTGTGTTGAGCGTCAGCTTGGTTTTTCTATCGTATTCTGCCCTGGTGATGATCCCCATTTCCAGCGCCGAATGGATTGCGAACAGTTGCGCACCGATATCCCACAGAGTGGTGTTATCCCAGTCCGGCGTTGCCCGCACCAAGCCGGTTTTCTTGTTGTAATTCGCGACTATATACTTCCACGAATCGCGCCCAACCTGCTGATAGAACGCCCTATCCTTAGCGGTAAGACCATCGATGGCTGGTGCGCTCTTCGGCACATCTGCCACAGCTACGGCTGAGCTGCTCGTCGTTTTTTCTGCGCTTCCGTCGGCGGTCTTCGCGCACCCCCCAAAACCACAAAGAAGGGGCATAGATACCATATAAACAGCGAGCATATTCATCGATCCAGATATGGAGTGTTGTGCGTTGCATCCATTGGGGAGGTTCATGGTACCCAAACGTGCAAAGAGCAGGCCTCTAAAAAGATGGGCACGAAATTGGCACTTCGACTTGAGCTAACTGTCTGTTCGCGACGCCTTTTGGGCAGCGCGTCCAACACTACGAAAGGTTGATGGATATCTCTGCAGTCGAAAGCGCTGAGGTAATGCCTAGCGCAGAAGCCCCAACGCAAAACGTCACTCCGCATGTACCCGAATGGCGCGAGAACGTAATCCGGACTGTCGCGGTCATCACGGTGATTTATGGGACATACTGGATCATCTGGCGGTGGACGCATACGATCAACACCACGCCTCGCGCGATTGTTCCGTCACTCGTGCTTATTCTGGCGGAAACGTGGGCTTATCTCAACATGTGCATGTTCGTGTTTCTTGTGTGGCGACTCAAGGAACGCGATCCGGGCCCGCCGCCCGAAGGCCGTTCGGTGGACGTTTTCATCACGAACTATGACGAGCCCCTGGAAGTTCTCCGCAGAACGGCGATTGGTGCTCGTGCCATCCGGTATCCGCACCGCACGTACATGCTTGACGATGGCAAGCGCGATGAGGTAAGAGCGATGTCCGAGGAGCTCGGCATCGGCTACATCAGGCGAACAGGGAATGAGCATGCAAAGGCTGGGAACCTGAACCACGCGATCAGCGTTACCAGCGGTGAGTTCATCCTGCAGCTTGACGCCGACCATGTTCCGCTCCCGAACATTCTCGACCGCATGCTCGGACATTTCAACGATCCGCTGATGGCCGTTGTTCAATCGCCGCAGGATTTCTATAACGTCGATTCCTTTACGCACATCGTAAACGACAACGGCCGGCGTCTCTGGGAAGAGAATCGAATTTTCTATTCACTCATTCAGCCGGGTCGCGACAACCGGGGCGCATCTTTCTTCTGCGGCAGCTGTGGAATTCTCCGCCGTTCGGCGGTCGAATCAATCGGTGGATTTGCGACCGAGACGATTATCGAAGACATGGAAACCACAATTCGCCTGAATGCAGTTGGTTTCAAGTCTGGGTACCACAACGAGACGCTTGCATACGGATTGTCCCCTGGCGCAGCCGGCGCATATCACGTTCAGAGACTGCGTTGGGGTCAGGGTGCGATGCAGATTCTTCGCAAGCTCAAGCCGCTAACCATGAAAGGACTCACGTTCGATCAGCGGATATGCTACTTCGCCGGAACAGCCACGTACCTCGAAGGCTGGCAGAAGGCAATTTTTTATCTGATGCCGATTCTGTATTTCTACACGGGAATTCTGCCCGTAGGTGGAGACGAGAACGCTTTCCTGATTCGCCTCATTCCGTATGTGTTCCTTGCAATCGTTTCATTCGAGCTTCTGTCGCGCGGAACCGGATACCTGCTCCTGAGCGAGCGGTACACAATGGTGCGCTTCTTTACATATATGCTCGCCGTCACGGCCCTGTTTACTACCAAGAAGCTGAAGTTCAATGTTACTCCAAAGGGCCATTCCGGAGTTCCCTTCCGGACATACGCTCCCCAGCTGGTTCTTCTCATCCTTTCCGTCGGCGCGCCGATCTGGGGAACACTTGCGTATACGCATCACTGGGTCAATTACACGTCGAGCGGATGGGGTGCAAAGGCATTCTGGGTGAATTCAATATGGATTTTGTGGAACACGTATTTCGCGGCTTACGTCGTTCGGCACAGTCTTGCTGTAAAGCAGCAGCGCGACGACCATCGTTTTGCTGAGCAGCTGCCGATTCAGGTCCGCGTCGAGGGTGAAAGTGCAGCGGCGATAGTTCCAGCTCTGACTGTCGATCTCAACCCGTCCGGTCTCGGATTCCGTGCGACCCAAAAGGTAGACCCCGGCAGCAAAGTCTCCATACAGCTGCGGCTTTCAAGCGGACCCGTCTGGACGACCGGTGTTGTGAAGCATGTGAGCGACGAGGTCTCCAAGGTCGGGCGTGTTTATATGCACGGGGTTGAATTCAATGATTTGCCGATTGAAGTCCGGGACGCTATTGAGCTGCACTGCACCCAGCATGCGATGCCGGCGTGGCGCCTGCGTTACAGGCAGAATATCGACATAATGACACGTGCAGCTGAAGTCGTGAGAAATCTGCGCACTGACAGGCGCCTTCCAGTTGGTTTGCCAGTCAGCGTGAAAGTTCAGGGCCTCGATGGCGCCATGACCGCAAATCCAGAAGACGAGAACGGAGAGGGAATGCTGATTCTGGAAGAGATCAGCGGGAGCGGTGCGCGCCTTGTTGGAACCGCGCCGCTTGCACCTGGAAGCCGAATCGAATTCTCCGTTGCTGGTGTTGAGATATCGGGTAAGGGAATTGTTCGCCATGTTCACGCAATGGAGACACCGATGACGGTCTTATTCACTATGGGCGTCGAGCTAGAGCGTCAATCACAGCGCCGGCTATCCCGCTTTTTCTCGCGAGCTCAAACTCCCGAGCGTCCGGCGGCGGCGTGACAGAATTTCCCTTGGAAAAACAGCCAATACTGGTCGAGTCACCTTTGCAAGGCGATTACGATCGAATAGACAAGTTCCACTCTATGGTTCCAAGCCCAAGCGCGAGCGCCGCAGTAGATACACCGCATACAAATTTCAATGATGCCGCAATCATTTCTGAGGCCCCGCCCGAAGTAGCGGCGCCGCGGGATCGTCGCGCTCTCAGTCTGGATGCGCTGCGCGGACTGTTTCTAGTACTGATGACCCTTGGCTTTACGATCAATAGTCCCGACCTTCCGCTTTGGATGTACCACAGACAGGCTCCGAATCTCGAGGACACCTTCGTCGATATCGCCGGGCTTACGTGGCGAGATCTGGCCTACGCGTCCTTCCTATTCACGATGGCCGCGGCCCTTCCGCTGACCTTGTCCAGGCGCATTGAGAAGGGAGAGCTGGAAGTGGAAATCCTGATGGCGATCCTGCGCCGCGGGTTCATGCTGTTTTTGTTTGCACTCCTCGTTGCGCACTCGAACACGTTCTTCACGGGTTATACAGAAGAGTCCCGCGGACTCGCCCTGGTTGGTTTTGCACTTATGGCGATGGTGTTCACGCGCCGTCGTCCCGACTGGAGCCCTGCGAAGTATCGGGTCGTCAATCTGATCGGCTGGGTTGGTGCTCTGCTGTTTCTCGCGCTCTCGCCCCTTGTATATGGTAAGGGACTTTCGATCGAGCGCGCCGATGGCATCATTGTCGGCCTTGCGTTCGCATCTGTCACCGGCTCCATCATCTGGTACCTCACGCGCGAGAACATCGGCGCACGGCTCGCCGCACTTGCCGTCGCTATCGCTTTCTATCTCGGCGCGAAGGGAGACGGATGGGTTGCGAATTTCTGGTGGGCAGAAAATATCCCGAGGATCATCCATCCAAGCCAGTTCATCTTGCTCACAGTCGTCATTCCCGGGACAATTGCGGGCGACCTGCTGCTTCGCTGGATGAAGACGTCCGACGAAGAACATGGATCGACGGTGTACTGGAGCAATGCGCGAATCAGCGGCCTCGCTTTCGTATGCACGCTGCTCACACCGATTGTGGTCGTCGGACTTTACAATAGATGGGTAGTTGAAACTGCCGAGATAGTTCTGGGGGTTTTAGCCGGCGGCGTCGTGCTCACCTGGAATCCGAGAACCGAGGGAGAAAAAGTCGTACAGAAAATGTTTGGTTGGTCGGCACTCTGGCTCCTCCTAGGTCTGGTCCTTGAGCCCTTCGAAGGAGGGATTCATAAGACGCCGGACACGTTGTCCTACTACTTCACGGTCATGGGATTGGCGGGGCTGCTGCTAGTGAGCTTTTTCGGTGTTGTCGATCTTATGAGGCGTCGGCGG
>JBKJPM010000056.1:0-8811 GCA_046595175.1 Gemmatimonadaceae bacterium | reverse complement strand
ACTCAAGACTGTTTACCCAGCTCCTCGCGTGCTATCGCGTTGATAGTGTTTCCATCGGTTCTGCCCTTGAATTGCGGCATCACCTTTCCCATTACTGCGCCGATGTTGCCGGCGCCGCCTGCAATTGCGGCCTTCACAGCGGTGCGCAGCTCTTCCTGACCAACTTCTGGAGGAAGGTACTTCTCGAGCAGCTGAATCTCGGCGGTCTCCTTCGACGCGAGGTCATCGCGGTTTCCCTTCGTGTACATCTCAACTGATTCCTTGCGCCGCTTGATTCCCTTTCGGATTACTTCGATCACTTCAGCATCGACCACGTCACGCTGCAGCTCGATGCGTCGGTTCTTGATATCAGAGAGGATTGTACCCAGAAGCAGTGTTGCCGGCTTGTCCTGAGACTTGCGGGCTGCAATTTGGTCGCCCTGAATCCGGGCGAGCAGCTCGGACATTACGCGTGACGAGTACGGCGGTTCTTGCGCATCGCGGTGTTGAGCTTCCGCTTTCTGCGCTCGCTCGGCTTTTCATAATGCCGATGCTTGCGAAGATCAGACAGGATGCCCGCCTTCTCACACTTCTTCTTGAAGCGCTTAAGGGCCCGTTCAAAATTCTCGTCGTCGTGGATGATTACTTCCGACAAATTCTACTTCCCCCCTTCATGACGCGGTCAGCGTCGGCTTGGGTACAGTGTTAAAAGATAGCCTAAGTCCTTACGGGAGGCTAGTCTGCGGGGCATCGGGTTATCCAGGGGGCCAGGAAAACTTCCGCCCGCCAAGCAGGTGGGCGTGCAGGTGGGAAACCGATTGTCCAGCGTCTTCGTTGGTGTTCAATACTGTGCGGTAACCGGTAGTCGCCACTCCTTCTCGCTCGGCAAGTCGCCGGACAAAATCCAGCATTTCACCAAGAAGAGCGTGATCGTTGGCATCGGCCAGTGACCCGACGTGCTTCTTCGGAACGACGAGAATGTGGACGGGTGCCGCCGGGTTTACGTCCCGGAATGCGAGGCACCCGGGTGTTTCATCGATAATTTTCGCAGGAATTTCACCGGCCACTATTCGACAGAACAGGCAGTCTGCGCTCATTTGGTCTCCTTTCCCAGCATGGACCGAACCATCGCGAGTGCGGCGATGCCTGCAGTCTCGAACCGAAGAACATACGGGCCGAGTGATGCACGCTGGAAGCCCGCGGCAATGAACTGGTCGCGCTCCGCCGGCTCGACGCCGCCTTCCGGACCGAGTGCAATGACAACCGGACTGCGAAGATCGATGCTCGTTAGCGCCACTGCAGGAGGAAAGGACTCATCGCATCCCTCGAGCTCATCGCCGTCCAGCAGCAATCGAGTTCCGGGAGGGCTCGACGCAATTGCCCGGTCAACCGTTGCTTCGGGAAAGATCTCGGGAAGCCAGCCGCCGCGGGATTGCAGGAGAGCTGAGGTCATTCTCGCTTTCAGCTTCTGCTGAAATGTCGGCCCTTCTCCGCGCGGGGAGACGCTACGCGACCGTTTCCACAGAACGGGGCGCCATGACGAAACACCGAGTTCCGTGGCCTTCTCGCCGAGACTGAGCATCCGCTCCTTGTCAGCGATTGGAGCGAGCAGATGCACTGGGGGAAGGTGGGGAAAGGTCAGCGCGCGGGATACCTCGACCACCGCTGCATTCTTTGCAACGCGTACAAGAATTCCTTCGGCGCCATTCCCCGCTCCGTCACGCAGTGCGACGCTCGCACCCGCACTCAGACGCAGCGCGCGGATATGATTCATCTCTTCGTCGCTGAGCGTGATATTCGCTCCATCGACGAATTGTGCGTGCGAAAGAAATGTCGCTACGGGCGCTTTAACAGGACGCTCCACCATTCTCCTTCGGAATCTTCGTCCACCAAAACAAATCCCGCCGCTCCTGCAGTCGCAAGAATATCACCCCGCTCGGTTTCGAGAATTCCGCTCAATATCGCGTGGCCGTTCTCAGCTATTCCACCATAGATGATGGGCATAAGGACGTTCAGGACGGACGAGATAATATTTGCGAGCACAAGCGAAACCGGTGCGACCAGCGGCAGCAGCACTCCGGCGTCGCCTTCAATTACCGTGACGACGTCGTTCACACGGTTTCCCAGCACGTTCTCTTCAGCGTTGCCAATCGCCAGCGCATCGTTCTCGATCGCGTATACCCGGGATGCGCCCAGTTTCGCCGCTGCGATCCCGAGGATAGCGCTGCCAGCGCCAAGATCCGCAACTGTGTCTCCAGGCTTTATGATGCGCTGCATCAGGCGAATTACTCCGCGCGTTGTGGGATGCTCGCCCGTCCCGAATCCCATCGCCGGATCGATGACCACCAGTCCAGCGTCATCTATCTCGCCTGCATCCCAGGGCGGTGCTATGATAATGCGTCCCAGACGCTGGACCGAAACCGATCCGTGCAATGCAGCCGGATCCAAATCCGGCGTGTCACCAACAGAAACCACGGCATCCGAATCGATCCGCGCAATCAGCGCTGTAATCGCCGCGATGTCAGCGTCTGGCGGAAAGTGGGTAATGATGCCGCCCTCGACTTCCTGAACGGCTTGCGCTCCCTCGTCAAAGAGGGCGCTGACGATCTTATCCGCGCTCGCGGACGTAGCGATCCGAAGCGCGTGCCAGCTCACGCGCCCAGCGATTCCTTGACCTTCGCCCAGAATCCTTTCGACTGGTGCTCGGGCGGTTTTACCTGCACCTCGGCAAGTCGCTTGATGATTTTCTCTTCCTCGTCGCCAAGCTTGTCCGGAGTCCAGAGCTGGATGCGAACGTGAAGATCCCCGACGCCGCCCGCATTCACACGCGGGAGCCCCCGACCGCGAAGATGAAACACCTGGCCGCTCTGAGTCTCAGATGGAATCCTGAGCGAAACAGTCGCATTCACTGTCGGCACTTCCACATCCGCGCCGAGCACGAGCTGAGGGTATGTGACAAGAACTTCACAGTACAAATCTTCACCGTCCCGCTCAAATCGTTGATCGTCTTCAACCTCGAACACGACCTGGATGTCGCCGCGCTCTCCTCCGCGCGGGCCGATGTTGCCAACACTGCGCAGTGTCATGTACTGGCCAGTCGCGACTCCGGCCGGAACGCGCACAATGATTTCTTCGTCAGCGCGAACACGGCCTTCCCCTCTGCATTTCTTGCAGGGCGATTCGACGATGGTTCCTTCGCCTGCGCAGGTGGGGCATGGCGCCACACTTATCACCTGCCCAAAGAATGACCGCTGCGCTCTTCGCACTTCTCCTGCTCCACTGCAAACGGTGCAGGTCTTTACAGAGGTTCCGGGCTCTGCCCCGCTGCCTTCGCATTTGTCGCACGGATTCAGCAGCTTCACATGGATCGTTTTCTCGAGTCCGGTCGCGACTTCCGCGAGCGTGAGCTGAATCGTCATGCGAATGTCCGAGCCTGTGCGCGAACCGGAGCGCTGGCCACCGCGCGAGCCGCCGAACAGGTCTCCAAGTCCGCCCAGCCCGCCGAGATCGCGCATGAAAATGTTGAGAGCTTCGGAAAGATCTACGTGGTGGAATCCGCCGGCACCGCCCCGGAGACCTGCCTCGCCGTAACGATCGTATGCGGCGCGTTTGTCGGCATCACGCAGCACGTCGTACGCTTCCGTAATCTGCTTGAATTTTTCTTCTGCTTCGCTCGAGCCGTTGTTCCGGTCGGGATGATAAGTCATCGCAAGCTTGCGATATGACTTCTTAATTTCATCATCGCTCGCGTTGCGGCTTACCTCGAGCACTCCATAGAAATCAGCCACTTCAGTTAGTCCAGTAGATCAGTGAGCAGCTGGGATGTGTGTGTCACCAGCGAAATAACCTTCTCGTACGGCATGCGCGTCGGCCCAATGACTCCGATAACTCCAGTCAGTGGTCCGGCGTTGTACTGCGCGGTTACCATCGTGAAGTTCTCGAGTTTCGGGTCGCGATGCTCGTTTCCAATAGTAATCGATAATCCGGTCGTTCCCGCGCGGTTGCGCAAAAGCTCGGCGAGCTGCTGCCGTTTCTCGGTGAGTGTGACCAGCTTGCGCATGTTGTCAACGTTTGCGAACTCTGGCTGTTCCGCGAGCACCGAGGCCTGGCCCAGCAGGATATTGTCTTCTTCCGGGCGGATTGCCGCATCGAAAATCTGCACACCTTCCTCGAGGAAGACGTTGAGCAGTTCGGATGCGTCGCGATTGGGACCGATGTCGCGCAGTCGCTTGCCCAGGGTGTTGCGAATTTCGCGGAGCGACAGGCCGCAGAGCCGCTCGTTGAGAACATGACTCACTTCGTGGAGAGCTGAGTCAGCGACCTGGCCGCGCGCTTCGACGAAGATTGTGCGCACAGCGCCGCCGCGGAGTGCAAGCGCGACAAGCAAGCGGTCAGAGGAGAGACGAACCAGGTCAAGACGCTCGAGCGTACTGTCGTCCAGGCGGGGCCCAAGAGCGATACCCAGTTCCTGCGTGATAACACCAAGAGACTGAGCGGCACGCCGGAGGATTGACTCGACTGCGGATCCACCGTTGGTGATCTCAGCGCTGAGTTTTTCCTGTTCCGGGAGGGCAACCGGGACGCGCGGGAGCAGCGAGTCCACGTAGACACGGTACGCGACGTCGGTTGGGACGCGTCCGGCGGAGGTATGAGGATGGTAGAGATACCCCTTCTCTTCCAGGTCACTCATCGTGTTTCGAATCGTGGCCGGCGAGACGCCGAGCTCGAAGCGCCGCGAAATCGTGCGTGAGCCCGCTGGCTGCGCGGTTTCCACGTATGACTGGATAACGGCTTCGAGCACTCTGCGCTCGCGTTCGTTCAGCTCGGGAAGTCCCATCAGGCCAAGCTAGAAATTAGAGCGCGAAAGTGTCAAGTCTCCAGCAAGTGAATCGAGCCGCAGCCACCCTTCAGCAGTGAGACGAATTTTCGCACCGCGCGTCACCGCCCAACCCGCCTTGAGCCAGGATGAAATCGCTGTCGGGTCGTTCACTTCCGACAGCGGCAGGCCGTCGCTTGTCCGAAGACCAAGATAGGCTCGCTCAGTCGCGCGATTTTCCGGCGTGAGTTCTTCCCTGCCGTCAGTTGGAATTTTTCCAGACTGGAGTGATTGCAGCCAGACTGCGTAGTGCCTGAGGTTCCATTCCCGCGCAGTTCCGTCATAGCGGTGCGCGGACGGGCCTGCCGCAGCGTAGGGTGCGCCAGTCCAGTACGAGCTGTTGTGGCGCGAGCGGTATCCGGGCCGGGAGAAGTTGGAAACTTCGTAGTGATCGAAGCCGTTCGATGTCAGAATTTCGTGAGCTTCCATGAATTCCTGGGAGTAGCTGTCATCACCGGTCGGGATTGTCGCGCCCCGATCCACCCAGCGCTGGAGCGGAGTGCCAGTCTCGACAGTAAGTCCGTAGAGAGAGATGTGCTCCGGATGAAGGGCGAGAGCCTTTTCGATGTCCGATCGCCAATCGCGCTTGAGGATCTCGGGCAGCGCAAAGATCATGTCCACGGAGATGTTGGTAGCACCGGCCGAGCGAAAAGTGTTGAACGCGGCCGTGGATTGGTCAACTGAATGGACCCGGTGCATCCATCTCAATACAAGTGGATCGAATGTCTGGACGCCGAGTGAGAAGCGGTTGACGCCGGCTTCGATCCAGGCAGCGGCGGATTCTGGCGTGACGTCCTCCGGGTTCACCTCCATGGTGACTTCGGCGTTGGGCGCGAGGTTCGCGAAGTCAGCAATGGTCGACATCAGGCCGGTGACTCCGGGGCCGCCAAGGCGTGAGGGCGTTCCGCCGCCAAAGTAGAGCGTGTCGAGGGTCCATTTGTCTTGTGGGACTCTCAGCTTCAGCTCGGAGCGAATGCCTGCCAGGTAGTCATCCACCGGAACATTAGGCCTGACCGCGATCGAAAAATCGCAGTAGGCACAGCGTCGCGCGCAGAATGGGACGTGGATGTAGAGGTGGCGTTCCGACATGGGGAATAATACCCCATCAGGACGCTACTCTCTTAGGGCTTTTGAAATGGCCGGGAAAGGACGGAAAAGACGGACCAATACGGAGTTTTTTGTTGTTAACAACATTAAAAGCTCCGTCTCTGTCCGTTATTTCCGTAGTTTCCCGGGCCACTTCAAAAGGCATCGGCTACAGAGATACCTTTATCCTCATCGCCGGTGGATTTCACCAGTGAGTAGGCATTCGACAAGGCCGAGGACTTCGAGCGTGCCGACGGCCTCAATGCACTCTCGCACTGGAAGGCGGGCAATCGCTGCGATGTCATCCAGGGTGGCGCCCTCTGTTCCCAGCGCCGAATAGACTTTCTCCTGGGCGTCGGAAAGCGCGACGTCATTCGCCCTCGGCTTCGAATCCGCACCAACCAGCATCATCGCATCCGCAATGGAAGTGATCAAGTGCGCACCATCGCGGAGCAGCTGGTTGGTACCAGCTGCCTGAGGGCAATCGATGTTGCCCGGAACAGCGGCAACCGTTCGTCCCAGCTCGAGGGCGTGGTTGGCGGTGTTCAGGGCTCCACTTTTCCGTCCGGCTTCGACCACTATTGTGACTTTGGACAGGCCAGCAATGATCCGATTGCGGCGCGGAAAGCAGCCCTTAAACGCGGGCCTTCCATCGGCAAACTCTGACATCAGGAGCCCATCCGTTGCCAGCCTGCTGTACAGAGGCTTATTGGTCGCGGGATAAGGCACGTCTACGCTGGTTCCGAGGACCCCGATCGTCTTTCCTCCGGCTTCAACCGCACCCCAGTGGGCGGCTGAATCGATGCCCCTCGCCATGCCGCTCACCACACAGATTCCCGCGTCTGCCAAATGAGTCGCGAGCGCCCTGGCGATCCGGATTCCGTACTGGGTTGGCGTCCTCGTTCCGACGATCGCAACCATAGGCATGGTTAGTAAGTTCATGTCGCCTATCATCGAAATACTGCGGGGCGGATGGGGCAACTCTGAGAGCCCGGCGGGATAGTGCGTTCCGCCCTGAGGAACTGTGGAAATCTGCGCCATTATTACTTGAGAAGCCACATTAACAATAGATGGTAATCCTATGGCATTGGCTCAGTTACAGCAGCCAGTTCACGTTGTTGCTTCATTTTCAACAGCTGCTTCCACCAAACCATCATCAAGTCGTCAAGGCCGGTCCGGGCCGGTGCGCTGATCGCATATTTCCCGAATGCTGTTGCCGCCTCGATGGGTGGCACATAGTCCTCGCCCATCAAATCCATTTTCGTAAAAACAACGCAATGCGGCTTGGCTGCCAGTTCGGCGGAATAAGAGTGGATCTCATTCCGAAGCTGGTCGTATTCCAGCTGCCAATCCATGGCATCAATCGGGATCATGAATGCCAGGATCCTGGTCCGCTCGATATGTCTTAGAAACTTGAGACCAAGGCCCTTCCCTTCATGGGCCCCTTCGATGATCCCTGGGATGTCCGCGACAACGAAAGTCCGGTGATCGGACAGCTGAACTACTCCGAGGTTTGGAGCCAGCGTCGTAAAGGGATAATCCCCAATCTTGGGAGTGGCCGCTGAGATAACCGACAGGAGCGTAGACTTGCCCGCATTTGGCTGTCCAACCAGTCCGATATCGGCGATGAGCTTGAGTTCAAGCTCGATAGTCCGGATATCACCTTCCTCGCCAGGTTGCCACTCCCGTGGCGACTGGTGAGTGGCGGTAGCAAAGAACGAATTTCCCTTCCCCCCGCGCCCGCCCTTGGCGATGACGAAGGTATCACCATCGTTCAGGACCTCGACTATCACTTCGCCGGTTTCTGCGTCCTTCACAAGCGTTCCCGGCGGAACCGGCAAAATCATGTCAGGGCTAGAGCGCCCGGTCTTGTTCGAGCCCATCCCATGTTCGGCACGCTCGGCTTTCCATGTATCGCGATAGCTGTAGTCGAGCAGGGTTGCGAGGTTGCCGTCGCCCTTAACGATGATATCTCCACCCTTCCCACCTTCACCGCCATCGGGGCCGCCCATTGGTGTGCGCCATTCGCGTCGGAATGACGTCGCCCCGGAGCCGCCAGTTCCTGCCTCGACTTTGATTACCGCACGATCGATGAACACCTACTTGCCCACCACGTGCGCGAGCATTTCGCGGGCATCCCGATCTGAGTCCACGTCAATCAGGTCCGAAATTGCGTCCAGCATCCCGTGAATCTCCGCAACCGAAGCTCCAGCGTTCCTGAGGCCGCGCACATGCGAGTGAAGCTGGCGTTTCTGTCCCGTGGCCGCGCACGCCGCGACGATGCACATCTCACGCGATCTAAGATCCAGTCCCGGACGCGACAAAACCTTTCCATAGCCTTCAACAATCATCCATTCATCCAGTTCGGGGTGCAGCGCACGAATGTTCTCACGCAGCCGCTCATAGGAGGAGCCGTACACAATCGCGCAGGTCTCTTCACCTTTTCTGCGCAGCTCCTGCATTGCAACGTAGCCATGCGTGGCAGGCTGTGCCGGTTGCGCCCCTGTAGCACGCCACGCGCGCATCGCATTGAGCGCCCGTGGAAGTCCCGCGAAGAGGTAGGATTGAAGAATTACTTCCTCGACCTGCTCGGCCCATTCGACCGAATGCGACTCCGCCATGACTGCGCGCAGCTTCGGCTCGGAACAGCCGGCAACCGCAGCTGCGAGGCGAACGAGATAGCGTGTCCTGGCATTGATGACCGGAACATTGGCGTCGCCCGCTCCGGAGGCTTGCACCGTTTTTACGCGGCCGTAGTCACTTCGCCGACGCACTGGTTGCGCGAGTTGCGAACCGGCTTGTGCGCAACGTCGGCAAGCAGCGAAGGAAGGGTGTCCGGGAGTGCTCCGATTAACTGGAGGATTCGAAGC
>JBKJPM010000034.1:0-3472 GCA_046595175.1 Gemmatimonadaceae bacterium | reverse complement strand
GGAACTGCTCGGGGCGATTGGACAACGCGACGATGCCAGGAAGAACTCCGACAGTGGAAACGGTTATGTGCCGGGCACCGATTCCGAATCCTTTGGGATCATTCAGGATCGTGAGCGTCGGATCAACGGCCTTCCAGTTCATAAGCGGCTCGCCCATCCCCATGAAAACAATATTCGTGGGCTTGAGCGGATCTTCGGTCATTCGAAGTTCGCGAACCTGGCCGGCTATCTCGAATGCTTCGAGGTTGCGTGTGAATCCCATGGCGCCGGTGGCGCAGAAGGCACAGTTGAGCGCGCATCCAGCCTGCGATGAAATGCAAAAAGTGAGGCGGTCGCTCTCGGGAATAGAAACTGTCTCGATGAACTCGCCGTCATGTAACCGGAAGAGAAATTTCTCAGTGCCATCCCGGGATTTTTGCCGCGTGGCAATCTCGAGACGGGGGATAGTAAAGTGCTCGTCCAGCAGCTGGCGGAACGCGACCGGGAGATCCGACATCGAGTTAAAGTCGGCTGCCGGGACGGCCCATAAATGCCGCATGACCTGCGATCCGCGAAATGCGCGCTCGCCATGCTCCTCGGCAAATACCCGAAGCTGGGATTCGGCCACTGCCGGTTCCAGGTTCAGGAGATTCACTCTGGTGTCTTTTTCACCCAATCCGCGCGCTTTCATTCTACCACCAAGTCCTTGCCATAATTAATTTTAACTGACTTGTATGGACACACTGAACTGACCCAAGACGAAATCTTTTCCACATCGCTCCGATCACACCTCTGCGGAAGCCTCCGGGCTGCCAGCGCAGGGTCGAAGGTCGCGCTCGCGGGGTGGGTCCATCGCAGCCGGAATCTCGGCGGTTTGATCTTCATCGATTTGAGGGACAGGGACGGTATCGTCCAGGTCTCCATCAATCCATCCGAAGCGAACGCAAAGCTTGCAGAAGTCGCCGCAGCCGTAGGCGCGGAGACCGTGATCCGCGTTGAAGGCGAAGTTGTCTTGCGGCCTGCTGAGATGCGGAACGCAGATATGGAAACTGGCGAGATTGAAGTTCGTGCAGCGTCGATCCAGATACTGTCGTCCGCTGAAACACCTGCAATTCCTGTTGCACGCGGAAAGGGTGAGAAACTTCCCGCGGAAGAGCTGAGACTTCGTCATCGTCATCTCGATTTGCGCCGCCCCGAGCTTCAAAAGAATCTCTTCCTCCGGCACAAGCTGATGCAGGCCACTCGGCGCTACCTGGATGCGAATGGGTATGTAGAAGTGGAGACGCCCATTCTCACCAAGCCCACGCCGGAAGGAGCGCGAGACTATCTGGTGCCGAGCAGGGTGCATCCCGGTGAGTTCTACGCACTGCCGCAGTCACCTCAGTTGTACAAGCAGCTGCTGATGGTGTCCGGTTTCGATCGTTACTTCCAGATCGCGCGCTGCTTTCGGGATGAGGATTTGCGCGCCGACAGGCAGCCCGAGTTCACGCAGATCGATATTGAGGCGTCGTTCGTCAATCCTGAAGACATCATGAAGATGACGCAGGGCTTGATGACCGCGTTGTTCGAAGCCGCTGACATGAAGATTCCCGCGACTTTTTCTCGGCTGACTTATGCTAACGCGATGGAGCGGTACGGATCGGATCGCCCGGACCTGCGCTACGACCTGCAGATCCGCGATTACAGCGATGTATTCCGCGGGGTGGATTTCGGAATTACCAGGAATGCGCTTGATGCCGGCGGCCGTGTGCGTGGAATTCGCATTCCCGGTGGTGCCGCATTGTCGCGCAAGCAGGTTGATGAGATCGAGGTCGTGGGAAAGACTGGCGGCGTTGGTGGACTGCTGCGCCTGAAGAAGACCGCTACAGGACTGGAAGGTCCCGCGGCAAAATTTCTTGGCGATGCAGGGGATAAACTTGGACTCGATGAGGGCGACCTGCTGCTGCTCGCGGCTGCATCGGATGCCATATCCAGCGTTTCGCTTGACCGTGCCAGGCAGGATGTCGCACAGCGACTGAGTCTTGTGGACGAGAACAAGCGGGAGTTTCTCTGGGTTACCGACTTTCCGCTTTTCGGTCGGAACGATGATGGGTCAGTAAGCTCCGTGCACCACCCGTTCACTTCGCCGCATCCGGACGATCTGCATATGCTCGAGAGCGACCCCGACAAGGTTCGCGCTCTTGCCTACGACGTCATCCTGAATGGAACGGAGCTGGGCGGTGGAAGTATCCGTATTCACGATCCGCGCATCCAGAGTCGTGTTTTCAGCGTGCTCGGACTGAGTGAAGAAAGCGCGAAAGCGAGATTCGGATTTCTTCTGGAAGCGCTGGCTTCAGGCGCGCCTCCGCATGGGGGAATTGCGTTTGGATTCGACCGTATCGCGATGATGATTGCCGGCGGCCAGTCCTTACGGGATGTAATCGCATTCCCGAAGACGACCGCAGCGCGCGCACTCTTTGAAAACGCACCATCAGTAGTTCCGGAAAAGGATATCAACGATCTCCACCTCGAGCTCAAGAAACGAAGCTGATGACTGAAGACACATCGACACAGCGCCTCAGCACTGAAGGCGCGGACATGCTTACGCTTGCCGGAGTGAACGACGAGAACCTCGTCGAGCTCACGAAACAGACGGGCGCAAAGGTCAACCTGCGGGGCGATGTAATGACGATCTCCGGCGGCGCGGACGCCGTCGTGAAAGCGTCACATATCGCGCAGCGAATGATTGACAGTGCCAAGCAGCAGATGCCGCTCACGGCTGACGATGTACTGCGAATGAGCATCAACCAGCCGCGCGACGGAAATGGAACGGCGACTGGCGAAAGCGACACGAGGATCGTGCTCCCGGGTGTTCGAAAGATCATCCAGGCCAAGACCAGCGGTCAGGCCGAGTACATGAAACTGATCGCGGAAAACGACATCGTTGTCGGAATTGGGCCGGCTGGAACTGGTAAGACATACCTGGCAGTCGCGGCGGCTGTTGATGCGCTTGCACGCAAGCGGGTTCGCCGGATCGTGCTCGCGCGACCCGCAGTCGAAGCTGGTGAGAGCCTTGGATTCCTTCCCGGCGACATGCAGGCTAAGGTGGATCCGTACCTGCGTCCGCTGTACGACGCGCTTGAGGACATGATGCCGCCGGAGCGTGTGCAGAAAGCGATTGAGACGCGAACCATCGAGATTGCGCCGCTTGCCTACATGCGGGGACGCACACTCTCGGACGCGTTCGTCATTCTGGATGAAGCGCAGAACGCGACCAACGCGCAGATGAAAATGTTTCTCACCCGGCTCGGCGTTAATTCCCGAGCCGTCATCACGGGCGACAAGACGCAGATCGATCTTCCGAAACGTGAAGATTCCGGTCTCGTCCAGATCGAGCGAATCCTGCCAGGCATCGAGGGGATCGGGTTCTACTATCTCACCGACGCGGATGTCGTGCGTCACCGCCTCGTGCGCGAAATCATCAAGGCGTACGCGGACGACTCGGGCAACTGAG